>QBUN01000012.1 GCA_013180565.1 Candidatus Methanophaga sp. GoMg3.2
GGTTCCACCGTAGAGGAAACGATTCAAAGGATGAAAGAGGCCATAAAATTCCACCTTGAAGGATTGAAGGAGGGCGAAATAGCTATTCCTGAGCCATCTACTAAAGCTGTATCCATCGAGGTGACAGCATAGTTGATTTATCAAGACAAAATAATATTCATCCATTCAAAAAACAGATTGTAAACGTTTTAAAATCTGAAAAAGCATCAGAAAGAGGAGCAAAGAATGATTGACGCATCACCGATCACGCATCACGCATCACCCAACAGAATAAAGACACATAAGGATCTTGATGTTTGGAAAGAGGCGATGACCCTAGTAAAAGGGATATACAAGTTAACGGCAGATTTCCCAAAAGAAGAAACTTATGGCTTAGCTTAGTGTCTCAAATAAGACGGGCAGCAGTATCAATTCCAAGTAATATAGCCGAAGGTGCCGCGAGAAATTCAAATAAGGAATTCATTCAATTCCTTTATGTATCATTAGGCTCTCTTGCTGAATTAGAAACGCAACTGCTGTTATCAAAAGAATTGGGATTCCTCAAGAATGATGAAATACACGGAAGCATTGTGCGGATAAGAAAAATGCTGCTCGGTTTGATAAAGCACTTAAGAAGGAAACAAATCAGTGATGTGTAAAGAGTAATGGGTGAAGAGTAATGGGTAATGGGTGAAGAGTATAAAAATGAGGAACCGAATATAATAAATTACACATCCCGGTTCACGCATTACGGATTACTGATTACCGATTACGGATCACGCATTACCGATAATATGTCCAAAATCGTAAACCAAAGCCTGCAAAAAATAATGGGTAAAGGGTGATGTGTAATGAGTAGAAGGGAAATAGGTTTAAATATAGGAGAAATCGATAGAATAAGTGAAAAAGAGAAGAGAGAAAATGGATGCTAACGAGATAGAAAGGAAATTGGAAGAAAAGAAAGTTCACATAAAGAGCGTTTTTCATATTAGAGAAATAGGAATATTCGGTTCATTTATTAGAGGAGAACAAAACGCAAGCAGTGATATAGACGTTCTTGTTGAATTTGAGAAGGGACACAAGGACTTTTTTAATTATATGAGATTAAAACATTACCTTGAAGAGCTTCTTGGGAGAAAAGTTGACATGGTCATAAAAAATGCAGTTAAACCAAGATTGAGGGAAAGGATTTTTAGCGAGGTTGAATATGTCTGAACAGAGAAGAGATTACATACTTTTTATAGAGGATGTCTTAACTTGCATTGAAAAGATAGAAAGATATACACGTAACGTCTCTTTTGAAGAATTTTGCGGAAATGACATGGCTGTTGATGCGGTTATAAGAAACTTTGAAATAATCGGTGAAGCGGTAAAAAAGATTCCAGAAGAAATAAAGAAGAAATATGCCGATGTAGAATGGAAAGAAGCCGCGGGCTTTAGAGATGTCTTGATACATGATTATTTTGGGATTGACTTAGAAGCTGTGTGGGACACTGTGAGAAATAACATCCCATCCTTCAAGAAACAGATTGTAAACGTTTTAAAATCTGAAAAAACATCAGAAGAGGAAAAATGAATAACTCATTACATACCTCACAATATTATATATCACACATCACCGATCACGTATTACTGATTACCCGAAAGTACCCAATAGGATGAAGACTCATAAGGATCTTGATGTTTGGAAAGAAGCGATGACCCTGGTAAAAGGGATATACAAGTTAACGGCAGAATTCCCAAAAGAAGAAATTTATGGCTGGCTTAGTGTCTCAAATAAGACGGGCAGCAGTATCAATTCCAAGTAATATAGCCGAAGGTGCCTGACGCGAGAAATTCAAATAAGGAGTTCATTCAATTCCGTTATATATCATTAGGCTCTCTTGCTGAATTAGAAACGCAACTGATGTTATCAAAAGAATTGGGATTCCTCAAGAAGGATGAGATAAACGGAAGCATTGTGCGGATAAGAAAAATGCTGCTCGGTTTGATAAAGCACTTAAGAAGGAAACAAATCAGCCATGCCGTCAAGTTGGTCTTGCGAACCCACAGATAGTGTAGTCATTTTATCA
>QBUN01000011.1 GCA_013180565.1 Candidatus Methanophaga sp. GoMg3.2
GTGATAATGTTTCTAAAGGATTAATAAAAGAGTTTTGTAGGTCTGGTTTGACTTATTCAAATGACTGGATAGAGAAGATAAAAACCGAAATTGTGTGGAACATTGAGAAGAGGGGGAGTTATAGAAGAACGGATATGCCATATATCGTTCATAAGTATTTCGACGATTTGTATAAGGTTATGAAGAAGGTTATCCCTTCCCTAAATTCCGGTGGGAGATTCATTTTAGTAGTTGGTGATAGTCTAATAGCGGATGTTTATGTTCCTACAGATTTACTGATAGCTAAAATAGGATTGGATTTGGGTCTTGATGTCGAGAAGATAGAAAAAGCGAGAGAAAGGCGATCAGGACAGATAAGAAGCTATAAATTGAGAGAATCAATTATTACATTAGTAAAGAGGTAGAATCATGTCTAATAGTGATATCGGGTATCAGGAAGACCCTGAGAATAGTGAGGGCATAATAAGAGCTCGAACTACAAAACAGATTCGATCGTGGGAGATACCCCGGACTATGAAGGCGTTGGAAGTGCTAAACATCGAATTAGGTAGGATAGAGTTCCCCGGTATTTACATACTATTTGAAGGTAAAAATAGGGTATATATTGGCGAGGCTAAAAGCATTTACATTCGACTGAAAACGCACATGAGCAATCCTGAAGATAAAATAAAAAATTGGAGTAAAGCTCTTATAATCAATGATGGTCGTCCCGTCATGCAATCGGATTTTAACGATACCGTCGTCAGGAAGGCGTTGGAATTATACCTGATTAAATTGTTTAAAGCCAACAAATATGCCGTAGTAGCGCAGGGAGAGCTACAAAAGCTTAATGCCATCCAAAAATTTTTAGTACGCACATTGAGAGAGGAGCTAAATTTCTTCTTGCTCAAAAAGAATGTCATCACAAAAGTTCTCGAAGAGAAGGGTCAAGAAGAAGTATTTGGTGATGAATTGAAGAAGATACTTGAGAAATGCGGCAGAAAAATTGGAGAATGGGGAAGATATGAGGCTATAATTGATGGTAAAAAAGCGTTTATCCGTCCAGGTAGTAAAAAACCAAAGGGTTGGCAAATTACTTTTAGAGGGCGTAAACCCGGAAGTTTCATTGATTCATTACAAAAGGGAGAGGACTATCTGTTAGTATCCCGGAATGGGGTATTGCTAATACCGCTTACAGAAGTTCAGAAAGTGATTCTAGATAAAACTGCCTACGAACAGGATACAATAGACATCTGGATAGTCTTTGCAGAAGAAAAAGTAACTTTGAGCTATAAGAGAAATACCATTGATGCTACAAAATTTAGATTGATTAACTGAAAAATAGGGCGATTACGATGGAACGGAATTCCACACATTTATGCTTTTATCCTTTCCTTTCCTCGGCATCGGGATATGTAGACGAATCAGGTGCCACGCTGGAGAATTTAATAAACTCTGCTGCTTTTGAACGTGCGAGACTGAGAGGCAAGGTGAGGATATTAGAAGCGATAAAGGATGGAATGATCCTAAAGCCTGCTGTAATCACCAACGCGCAAGCGGAGATGGAATTACTATCTTATCCTTTTGCTCGTATTCTTGTCTCATGCATCCATGACGAGCACCTTGTCCGCAGATATGTGTTATCCGAAGCTAAAGCGGCACACGAAAAGTTATTAGCCGATTCCCGCACGGACACTGATATTATTTATGAGATGGCCGAAGAGTTTAGCATACGCGTGGATTTTTTCCGTGAGCATGTTCAGATGCCTTTCGTTGATTACTTGCGGTTCACAATTAATCTACATGATAAAAAATGGAAACTGGTGAACCGTGGATTGGAGAAGGGGCGTGTGAAACTGGAAAAGGGCGAATTTATTCGCATTATCCAGGAAGCGATCTATGAAAGGATAATGAAAGACCTGCCATTGAACGTTCCCGCAGATGTATGTAATGCGATAAGAGGCTATACCGAGGAGATAAAGCGCGAGCTGGAGGAAACCCGAAAGAAGTTTGGCGATGCGGAAGGCTTCATCGTGAAGGACCCAAACTGTTTCCCGCCTTGTATAGCCCACA
>QBUN01000010.1 GCA_013180565.1 Candidatus Methanophaga sp. GoMg3.2
CTAATAAGCATAAACCCCGTTCTGAAGTTCTGATAATGCGCTCTTTAGTTTCGATATACCGCCGAACGCATCTGCGATTTCCATGAGGTTCCCGTACTCAGAAATAGGTGGTACCTTAAGAATATCAATATCATCTAATTGCTCGAGACCAAATTCGACGTATTTATCCAGAATTTCGTTCAATATCGCTCGGGCTACCGCGCCATATCGTACAAAGAAGTCCTGCTTATCCCTTTTCACCATCTCCGCCCTTTCTCGTCTGGTTCGTAGCGGTGCGTTAAATGCCACATGACACAGCAGGTCAAAGGGATCGGCATCATACTGGCCTGTCACCTTAGCGAGATATTCAAATGATATGCCTCGCTCCGCAAGCGCTTGGATAACTAATCCCCTTTGTTCGGTATCGCTCCACTTGGATTTGAACTCTGTTGCTGAGGTGTACATACGTATTAGCTGCTTACGTGTGTAATCCGTGTACTCCACGACTCTGAGACGTTTTCCCTCCGGGTCCAATTCATACACCAAATTAGCAGTGATCTCAACTATGCCTTCATCAACATAATACTTCCGAACTTCGCCTTCTGAATCATCAGACATTGATGACGGTGTCAGATCGTAGATTGGCTTTTCTTCCACTGGCGAATCCTCAACTTCCGGTTTAGCCCCATAATCCTTAGTGACACCGGTACTTTCTCCTTCTTCATCTATCTCCTCTTCGGTAATGCGAACAGGTTCACCATCGAAATCCGGATCTGCAAACTGTTTAGTTGCACTTCCGGTATAATCGAGAATATTAAAGAATAGTTTACCATAATCATCCCTGACCCTTGTACCCCTACCAATTATCTGTTTGAATTCAGTCATTGAATTGACAACACGGAATATCACGATATTCTTACAGGTTGGGACATCCACCCCCGTAGTGAGCAATTTAGAGGTTGTAACTATTGTTGGCGTCTTTGTTTCGACATCCATGAATCGATCGAGGTGCCCTCGTCCAATTTGTCCCTCGTCTGAGACCACCCGAACCACGTAATCGGGGTACTCTTTTACTAAATCCGCATTTAGGTTGTTCAATGCCATCCGCATCTGTTCTGCATGGTCCTGATCCACACAAAAGACTATCGTTTTCCCATACCTATCCGAGCCCTTCAAATGTGCCGTTAAATGTTTGGCATATGCTTCGGTCCGTTTCATCAATGAAACACTCCGTTCAAAATCATTGGTATCATAGTGCCCGTCAGGAACCTCACGACCGTATTTGTCCACTTGTCCTTTATATGGTCTCCAGCCCATGGCGTCCACGGAAGACACAACCCGGTGAACCCGGTATGGTGCAAGGAACCCGTCTTCGATGCCCTGCTTCAGGCTGTAGGTGTAGATGGGATTGCCAAAGTATTTGTAGGTATCCCGATTGTCATCTCGCAGCGGTGTTGCGGTCATTCCGATCTGAACAGCCGCCTTAAAATATTCAAGGATTTCTCGCCAGTTGCTATCTTCTCGTGCACTCCCGCGATGGCATTCATCAACGATTATCAGGTCAAAGAAATCAGATGGATATTCGCTATACAAGCCTGGTCGTTTTTCCTCCTTGGCAATAGCCTGATAAGTGGAGAAGTAGATTTCTCTGCTTTTTACTACTTTTCCTGTTATTTTCCATCGTGCATCACCAAAAACCGAGAAAGTCTTATCTTTTGGATCATCTATAAGAACGGATCTATCTGCTAAATAGAGGACCTTTGGCTTTCTATATTCGCCGGTTCGATTCCATCGAGTATTCCATAATTTCCATATTACCTGAAAAGCGATGTAGGTTTTACCTGTGCCGGTAGCTAAGGTAAGGAGAATCCTCCTTTTACCCTTAAGGACTGCCTGAACCGCACGGTTAATCGCTATTTCCTGGTAATATCGCGCTTTCTTCCCAGCAAGCGCGTAATAGGGCCCCAATAGTTTTGCTTCTATTTCCGATCGTATCCCTTCAGATTCCTTTAAACGGCCCCATAGATCTTCGGGCGAAGGCAGCTTGGCAAGTTCTCGCTCCAATCCCG
>QBUN01000009.1 GCA_013180565.1 Candidatus Methanophaga sp. GoMg3.2
AATAACAGGATCGCAGGCGAGTTCCGGCTATGATATTTCCTGTTGTGCATCCGGAGCAACTTCGATTAGATTGTTCGCCAATCTCACAACAACGAATACCTCCAATACGCCAACCTTAGAGGACTGGAATGTGAGTTGGGTTGCGCATGTATGAAAAAGCATAATATCCAACTAAAATTAACTATTGACACAGATTAACGCTGATTAACGCAGAAGAAATCAAATCCGCGTAAATCCGTATAAATCTGCGTCCTAAATTAAATTTATAGGTAGAAGTTATACTTTATATACAAAAATAAAGGAGCATAAAATGAGCCAGGACATGGTAACCGACTTCCTAAGGAAACAAAACGTCTTTGCCGTTGTTGGCGTCTCGAAAAACCCTACGAAATATGGGCATCAGGTATATCTTGACCTGAAAGAGGCAGGATATGTGGTTTACGCAGTGAACCCGAATATAGAAGAAGTCTTAGGTGATATATGCTATCATTCGCTGAGCGAACTGCCCGAAATGCCAGACGTTGTAGATACCGTAGTCTCGCCAGCAGTAACTGAACAGATAGTTGAGGAATGCAAGGAATTGGGAATAGCACGAGTATGGATGCAACCAGGATCAGAATCTGAAAAGGCGATAAATTTCTGTGTGGAAAACAACATAAAAGTGGTGCATGATATGTGTGTGATGGTAAAGAGAAGGGAATAAAAACGTGGACTTAGCCGACCCAAACGATGCCCTGATTGCAGAGAGCAGAAGTATTAGACAACTTTGGACGATGCACAATAAAGTGTGAAAAATCATAAATCTGAATCTTGAAATCCGCAAAAAGCATAATATCCAACTAAAATTAATTATTGACACTGATTAACGCAGAAGAAATTAAATCCGTGTAAATCTGCGTCCTGAATTAAATTTATAGGTAGAAGTTATACTTTGTATATAACAAAAAACTTCGCTGAAACACTTCGCGTAAAGAACGGGTTTTTATATTATTCGCCCCCAAACCCGAAATGGCTTCTTAATTATTCTTTTTACCCGCTCTATATTCTCTTCTTCCAATGTAAGAAGGATAACAGTTGAAGGTCCTGCGGATTTTTCAATATCTACCTTTAAACGCTCTTCTATTCCACTCTCCATCTTAATCCGATAGCCACCTGTATGCTCCATCATCTTTAATCCGCCTTTTATCCCTTCATGACCAACAGGTATGAGTTCATGAACATAACTCATCTTCAAGAAAAAGTCAAAAATGATTAATTAGCCACCGAGACCACAGAGGACACGGAGGGAAAATACACGGTGCTCTCGGTGTATGTACTCTGTGGCAGAAACTATATTTGCTTTATATACAACGAGAAAATTACCGTTTAGCCAGCACTGAAAGCATTTCATCCTGGCTCTTAACAATCACCGCGCCTTTAGTCTGCAATTGGATAAACCGTTTGGTAGCTACTCCACCGGTAAAATCCCGTGCCGCCAGGTTATCAGCATCAAAGGCCAATAACAGTTTGTCCATCCTCAATGCCGCTTCTGCCGCTTCCAAGTTCTTTAAATTGCCAAAACCAAATGGAATACCGCACAGCACAACAGCATCCGCACGTCCAATCAGCGCTAAATGCGCTTCAAATGATTCCGTCGTTATCGTTGAGAACGGTGCTTCGGTCACAACCGGGATGTCAAGCAGTTTTGCGACTTCGCAATCGGTATCCAGCAGGTTCAACACGCCGGCAGTAACTTTGTAGCCTTTTTCTGTGAGAAGATGCATTGATGATGCACCCTCTCCACCGCCACATATCAGATGAATAGTACCCTTATTTCTATTTGATGTCTCAGGCGGGCGTTTTATCGGAGAAGGCGATAAATAGCATTGATTAGTTAACGCATGCATTTTAACAATGACATCAGCGCCAAAGGTACTTTTTATGTGCTCTGCAGTTAATACCTCTTCTTGTGAGCCCAGAGAGAAGATTTTTCCGCCATGCAGCAATACTAAACGGTCACAGTACTGAGCAGCTAAATTGAGGTCGTGGATAACGGCAATTACAATTA
>QBUN01000008.1 GCA_013180565.1 Candidatus Methanophaga sp. GoMg3.2
CTTATCTTATTTCCCAAAATACATCTCTAAAAACCACCTTTTATTGAGCAATTACGTTTGCCGCATATAAAATCAATACCCGATATGCGTTTCATCTCATCCATCCTCTATCACAGCTAGATTTAATATTATTAAAATATACGTGATAATGGCATATAAATGTTTTTATGCATGCAATCATCTTGAATTGGAGAACAAAATTAAATTACGCATCGAGTTCTTTAATAACTTCATATCCTTTACTGCATGATTGTTTTCACACTGTCTGACGTTCCCAGCATATACGACGTTTTGCGATAGCAAAATGTCCCGAAGGGCAAGGGCGTAGCCGAAGCGTATATGCTGTGTTATGTGCTGTGCCGCCCAAACTATTCTTTTAAAACAAATCTTATACTATTTTCCCATTCCTGATACGGTTCAAGGTCATAACGCCTTGCCACTTCTTTAAGATATTTCTTAGATGTCCTTGGGGGTAATTTTAATTTTTCATCGAGCTCTCTATAGTGAATTAATTTGCCCATAAATATGGACTTATCACGACCCTCATAAAGGATAGAATACGCAGTATAGTTATGATGCTCCTTATACAAATACTCCTCATCCAATACTTCTTTTAGCTCATCGCTTGAATAGCCCTCATATGGCCCCGTATATATCGTTCCTGTATCTAGATCTTTGCTATCTAATTTTAATTCCTTGTACTTAGGAAGACGTGATTTTATAGCACTTCCTTTAAAACCTTTCATGTTTCCAAAACCAAATTGATCACAAAGGGTTTGAAAAAATAGTTTTATATGTTCAGCTTTGCCTAACGATAGAGCTTGCAACCGACTAAGTGGTTCAGGAAGTTCAGAAAATTCTATTTCGGGAGCACATAAGGGGTATATTCTACCCTCCCCTTCGATCATTTTAGACCAAGAAGCTCCTACTTCAAACCATATCCAAGGTCTATTGATAGAAACAGGCGTTATCAATACAACAACAGCTTTTGCGTTATCTAAATTTTCTTTGACATTATTTAGCCAATCAGAGCCAGGTTTCATAACCCCGGGTACACTTGAAGCAAAGACATAGACCCCATTTGCAAACACACGGTCAATTTCTGCTTTCAATATTTCTGCGATAGGTTTATCTGTTGCAGCATGACTGACGAATATTACTGGCTTTTCGATTTTCATATTTCCCCCCTTTTAGGCGACATTGCACATAACTTCGGTATATCCGACATTAACGTCGCATATGCACCCAAATTGGTATTATATCGGAAACTTACGTCGTATATACCACCCTTTAGCTGACTGCTAATCTTCATATTCTTCAACCTCAATATCAGAATTCTTCATTATTAAATCTACTCCACTTTCTAAGTAAGAGGTGAGTAGCGAAACTGTGCCTTAGCGAGTGGACACTAACATCCTTATCAATACCCACTTTTTTGATAGCATCTTCAAATATCCTTTGCACTGTTCTTTTTTAAGAAAACCTGTGCTAAAAGCAAAAAAGTTCTTTTGCTAAAGCTTTTCTTTCCGCGAAGCGTTTTGATTAAACTTTCTTAAAGTTTGATAGAAAAGGTTTCTCGTGAAAATCTGTGTAATCTTGTGGTTATAATTTCCGAAATAACTATATTTCCGCCCTTTTTGAACCTTTAAACTCCAACAACACTTAAGCAGCGATAAATACACCCTCTTTCTCTGTCTTCACTATCTCGACCTCAACCAAGCCCTTACCGGGCTTGCCCCACATCTTAGACTTCATTTCCTCGGGCTTTATACCCACGAGCTTCCCCCTTTTTTTAACGTATTCGGGCAATGAAAACCCTACAGATAGCACCACCATATCAAATTCTTTTTCTTTCTCTTCCGTTTCTCCTTCAACCACGTACTGCAACCTCAAATTCTTTGTCTCTTCCAGCTCTGTAACCTTAATGTCGTGTATTTTAATGGATTCAATATCGCCTGTATCCACATAGAGTTCACGTGCAAAGATACACGAATCCACATCACGTTCCTTTGCACTCTTTGCTTCTTGTACTAGGAATTCAAATG
>QBUN01000385.1 GCA_013180565.1 Candidatus Methanophaga sp. GoMg3.2
CCTTTTTTATCCGTTTGATGAAAGATTAGATGCATGGGAACGAGAGAACCATCCTCAAAATGAAGGCAGTTCAAATGCTTCCGACCTGAGTATATATCAGTAAACGAACCCTCTTTTCTGTAAAGAATAGCGGATAGAAGGAGCAAAAGCGAAGAAATTGGAGGAATAAAGGCAAATTAGAACGATTTGGTTGGCGGTTCCAGAGGCTCTTATTTATCCTTGTAATCTTCAATAGCTGCTCTTAACGTATTCACAGCGAGTACAGGACAATGAAGACTCTCCTCCGGCAAACCGTCCAGAACAGCTAAAACGTCCTTATCCTGTATCAATAATGCATCTTCAATTGTCTTTCCTTTCGCCATCTCTGTAACAACACTACCACTTGCAGTTGACGAGCCACAACCATCTGTTATGAATTTACAATCTACGATTTTACCGCCTCCAACTTTTATGTATATCTGAATTGTATCGCCGCAAGAGCCCTTTATTCTGCCATAGCCATCAGGATCCTCTAACACGCCAACGTTTTTTGGATTATACGCTTCTTCAAGTGTCCGTTCACTATAAATTCCCTTCTCCTCTTTCTGTATCGCATCTTCCAGCTCACTTATCAGATCATCGAAATCCCTTGTCATTTTTCCTTGCCTTAATTAATATTTCATATTATATTATCCTTTCACTATGAAGCAAACATATTTAAATATGGTATTATCGCTTCCTCACGTCCTCTTATTGACGCCTGCTCGTTGAATGACACCGGTTCATGGACTTCGGTCACAAAAACCATATCCGACAAACCGCTGCTTATCGTCAAGATTGGCAATGATGAACCTATCAGCTTCTGAGTATGCAACCTTCTTTGAACCGGAAAGCGTTAAAACGCATTCACTGCCGGATGCAACGTGATCTACGACATCGCCGTTCATCACGATCTTTTCGACACGTACGGGTGCTGACTGGAGCCCTACAAATAGATGTAGCATAACACCAACATCAAGGCGTTTTGTGAACTGAGAAAGCGTGCAGTTCAACGTAAAATCCGTGGCTATGGTTTCGCCATTTGAAATCACCTGTCCTCGATCTACCGCCTTTGACAGGATGTTCTTCAACGCCAGTCCAACCCTTGCACCTGCCGGCGCACTCTTTACATCAACGTCGTGCATCTGAATCGACCGAATCTCAACCGGCTTATCGACCGGCATCATTGTCATCTTCTCTTTTACATGTATCGTGCCCTGCCAGACAATGCCCAGAACCACGCAACCGATGCCGGTCACATTGAAGACATGGTCGATTACAACACGCGGCGGAAGCTCATTCAATCGAGCGAGCTCTTCATCCACTCTTTCGCCGATCAAAGCGATCAGCTCTTTCAACTCTTCCATACCCTCGAACGTGGTAGTAGATATGGCGATCTGGTCCCAGTACTCAAGAACAGTGCCTGCTGTGATATTTCTGATGCTTTTCTTCAACTCTTCGAGTGCCGACGGGTATGAAGTATCGGATTTGGTCAGAACCAGGACCCCATGTTTGCAGCCCAGCAGATCAAGCGCAACGATGCACTCGCCGGTATATGTGTCAGGACCTGTAGGCGGAATGCACAAAAGCGCAATGTCCGAGAGATTTAGTGCTGTTACGAGTGGTTTTATTGAGTTTGGATAACCAGTGGCATCTACTGTCATGAGCACGGTACCGCTTTTTGCAAAGTCATAGATGGTAACGTCTGATACGTTTCCTTTTTTGCCCAGTTTTGATGCGAGTGCGGTTCTACCACTCTGCTCGCTTCCGATGATTGCTATTTTCGTCATATTCGTTCCTCGTTATTGCAAAATGCAAATTGCAAAATATAAAATATAAATGGGCTCTTCTGACTTTAATTTTAATTTTTATTTTTACGCGCCCCTTAACATCAATTGTTGCAATAGAAGAAAAATGGACAAAATTCTAAATTGTTTAGGATTTTTCTTCCGCAGGTTCTACCATGCTCAAATACAATCTGCTCCACCATATAGTGGTTAAAGGGTAGATAACAATAACAAACAGTATCGCGCTTATTAGCCATCCGATATTTTCTATGGCGCCAAAAGACGCAGAGATTACAAATAGTACAAGAGTAATAAGCCATAGCAAAAAGACAGCGACTTTATTGCGCATAAAAAAATTAAATCCGTTTTTAACACCCCTTATTGCACCTACATCATCTATAACAACAGAATATCTTGGAAGTGCAAAAATTATACTGACAATTAAGATATAGGCGATCATAGCCAAAACCCCCAGTCCAAATACTACAAACGTCGTAATCACTTCCTCGGGCGGTAGCACGGAAAGTACGCTTAATTTTGGAAGAATGTATAAAATGCCCGGGACCAGAAAAACAAGACCAACAAAAGATATCAAACCAATGATAATGTCAGTGAAGAACAGACTTATGAACTTCCTTTTTCCATATTCTATCATATGCGAGATATTAGCACGTCCCGTTTCTGTCGCCTCTTTCGCCATACCGATAGCACCAGCCCAGAAAAATGCGTCTATCAGCATGCATAAAATTATCGTGGCGATAATGGCAATTATGATTATGCCCATGCTTTGAAGGATTTGGGGCAGAAGCTGTGGAATAACATCAGGAGTGATTTCATCGAATTTTGTGAACTGTGGCACCAAGGAAGGAATTGTCGCCAGTATGGCACCGCCTATGATTATAATTCCCACTACAGATGTTAGTACCGAACTAAACACAAAAGGAAGACAAATACTCAAATTCCGCTTCCATGTCTCGAACCCCTTTCATATTACGCTTTCGGTCTCTTCTACCATGTTATCCATCGTTAACCATTAGAGTTTAAAAACTTTTTGATTTTTATTTGAAACCAGGAAGGGGGGAACCATTTTATTGATACGGTCATATCCCTATCCGTAGAAGCGGGTTTCATCATTATGATTTATTCTTTGGCGGAATATACATACATATATATACTATTAGTTGTTAGATATTTGTTGGGCACCCTCTTTAATTAATGAAAGAAATACTGAGCAAATGATTCAAAGAATACTCAACCGATGGGCAGAAATATCAAAGCGTTATTACTTGTTGATTATCGTAATCGCTCTTGTTATCGCTTCAATGTCCTTTATAAGTGCAAAAGAGACGGAGATAGATACTAACTACCTCGGCTTCTTCTATCCTGATACAAACTACATGGAAGAGATTTGATTTATGCAATCAGAGTTTCCAGGTACTGAAACGGCACAGATACTTATTATGGTGGACCGTATCACAGCAAAAACAGTGCTTGAAGATGATATACTCTTAATGACCGAGGAGCTGGTGGACGCGGTATCAGATGTCGCGGGTGTAAAAAGCGTTACAAGTGTGCTTGACCTTGGTAGCACAAAAGAGGGGATACTTTTAAGACCGCTCGAAGATCGAAATCCACATATCAATGATGAATTGCGGTATTCGCTCATCACAGTGAAGCTTGATGCAACTGAGGTTCCCGAGCGTACCGAATTGGTAGAAACGTTCCAGAAGACAATAGCAAAAGTGAATCGTGTGGGCGGTTCTACTGTTACGCTTACTGGTGGTATTGCCTGGGGCTATGCCTGGGATAATGCAATAAGGGTAGGATTTAGGAGTTCGATCATCGTTGGATTCATCGCGATTTTTATCCTGCTATTTCTGTTATTCAAAAGCCCGACAACGCCTTTTGTCATTATGATTCCCGTGCTAGTCGCAGTACTTGCGAGTTTCGGGCTCATGCATTTCATCAACGTCCCGCTTAACTTCTTAACGGCGATGTTCGGTGCCGTTACGCTGGGCCTTGGTGTTGACTATTCCATCCATCTTGTTCACCGGTACCACGAAGAGCTAGCGCAAGGCAATGAAAATGCGCTGAACAAAGCGTGCATGATGATAGGACGAAATACGTTCTTTACAAGCCTGACAACGATGGCTGCCTTCTCCGCGATGGCTCTTTCCCCTATCCGTATGCTTGGTGAGTATGGGCTAATGTCATTCATCGCCATATCGTTCGCTGCACTTTCTGTATTCCTCTTTATACCGTCACTGCTCACACTAGAAGAGCGAGTAGGATGGGGGGCCAGAACGCTGGACTATTCCTGGTTCTCGCGCACACTTGGCACCGAGCGGCTTATTCAGAGGCTGATGGCAAGAGTGGCGAATTATTCGCTTAAAAGGTCTCTTGGCGCGGTTATTATCATTGCAATCACGCTAATTCCTATCTTTGCCGGCGTAGGTATGATTAAAAGCGAAAGCGAACAGGAGATGTGGATGCCTGAGGGTGATCCGTTAATGGTGGCCTGGAAAGTTGTTGATGATGAATTCTGCGATTATGATTATTCAACGATTCTTGTTCAATCGGACGATATAAGAACGTCAGAGATGATGGAAGCGCTGGAAAGGATTGAAGAGAGCGTTATGAGTGTGCCAGGGGTTGTAAAAGTCACCGGAATAAATAATCTGCTGAAAGAGATTCCGGCGGATAAAAATAGGCTTGAAGAGTTGATTGCGGCAATTCCAAAGGACAAGCGAGATAATTTTGTTACTGATGACTATACTGCAGCGCTCGTTATTATAAAGACGGATACCAGGATAGAGGAGACATTGGTTCAAGAGATAGACGACGCGATTTCCTTTGTAGAATCGCCAGACGAAGCCACGTTCAAGCACGCGAGCATTTCCGCGCTTTTTTCGCAGATGGACCGACTGATGGAAGAGAGCCGTGCGGAAACGACTGCGATAAGCCTCATATTAGTCTTCACCATCTTGTACATTTTCTTTAGAAGTTTCGTACGGATATTGCTCGCATTTGCACCTGTGTTATTCGCCATAATCTATGCGCTCGGCACGATGGGGCTCATTGGTATCCCGTTCACACCGCTCACGGTCATGATAGGCACGATTCTAATCGGGATTGGGACGGACTTACTCGGTTCACTTCATTTCGCGATACCGGGAGGAGAAGGGTAAAGGGTATGATACGAGAGATGCGCTTCATACCACGACGCTCACGGTTGGTGTGGCGATTATGACTTCGACACTGACAACGATGTTTGGTTTTTTAGCGCTCACTTCGATGTCGCTTGTGCCGGTGCAGGATTTTGGTATAATTGCAGCGATAGGACTCGTTTATGCTGCGTTCTTCACACCTATTATCGTGTCTCTGGGTATACTTGTGCAGGAGCGAGTTACACGAAGTGGGAAACAGTTATTAGGCGGGTTGCGTGCGAGAAAGTAGATTTATCTTTTCACTTCCTCTTTACTTTTACTCCGATCTCCTGCCAGTCATCCGTAACGCCCTTCAACGCAGAAATAGCACCGGCAATTGCTCGTCCCATCACATTTTGCACGAATTCGTTTGTGTCTATCTCTTCTCCATCTACAAATATCTCCATTTCTACATTTACTGTCATCATTATCACATCCGTTGTAATTACTTACAAAAAGATACAAACATTTAAATATATTCGTAAATCAAATACAAAACCATTTGCTGATTTTTACCGCTTTTTACACCCGTTTTGCTTTCATCGTCTCTCGCTTACTCAGGAACAGTCGTTCGTCAGTGTCTATATCCACGCCCTCCAGCCCTCGCCCTTCTACCAGCTTCTCTACGGAAATGCGTTTGTCTCTGACTTCCAGCACGTCCCCCACCCTAAACCCGGGCATACGAACCGAAAAAGAGATCCTGTATACGCTCCTACCATCTTTACGGCCGTATAATTTCTGGCTTTTTGAATAGCTGCCGCCGAATCGTCTCACTATCGCATTTGAGATCATGCGACCGCATTCCATACTGCTAACATAAATGTCCAGCCCTTCCTTCAGCAACACCTCTTTGGATATAAAATCCGGCTCGATTAGCGAAGAATGTGCGACTTTTTCCGCTATTGCCAGCTCGTCATCTGTTGGGATTCGGTCATCTGCTCTTATCTGCACTATTCCCGCGTAATATCCGCCTGCTATCCGGTTGCATCGTTCACATGACTCTCGTTTCAAAACGACCTCAAGTTCTCCGTTTTCTGTTAGCTGCAGACCTCTTAGTTCGGCTTTCGCAATTAGAACTACGTGTGCACGCTTATCACCTGTCTTTATCTCTTTTATCTCGACTTCACTGTCGCACCCATACTTCTTCCATATCTCTTTCCTTATTGCAGCTTCCACAACAGCCTCTATGCTCGTTCTCTCATTGCCTTTAAAGTAACCGCCACAGGTCCTGCATATATTCACGCTTATCCCTGTGGGTTTGATTAACTTTATCTCTCGCTTAAAGCAGTCTTCACATAGTGAATCAAAGAGTTCGTCTGTTTGCGTACCGCATTTCGGGCAGAATTTCGTCCACTTGTCTCTCATGCCTTATCTCACGGCTCCAACAGCTCAAACCCTATCTGCTCATCAAAGATACGAGATGCACTTGAATCAACCAATTCAAAAAGAATTAGTTCCAGAAGATGCCACACCTTCACACCCCTGCGGACACAGCCAGTTACCGTAGATTCTTCACGACCACAGGCAATATGCATGTGCAATACAGGGTTATGATCCTTATCGGGAAATATAGTCCCAACACCTGCTATTTCACGAACATCTCTTAAAATGTGTTCCATTGGCGTAATAGGCTTACTCCTACCTTGCTCAGGCCCAACAACCAGCTTGCTACCTTCGTCTACACCTCCAACTGCTATCACCGCCGCCGCATTAATCGAGTGCACACGAGCAAATTCCTCTAGCTTTTCATGAATAATATCGCCGTCTTCGAGCCGTATAACAAATGTCCGGCCTTGTTTTGCTTCTGAGTATTTCATTAGTTATCTATGAGCAACTAAGAATAGTTAAGTGTTTTACATGTGGTTATTTGGGTGATTATTTCGACTTCGCGATTTCAATTGCTCTTTCGGATAGCTCCCAGCCGGAATCACCTCAAAGTCCCAAGCATCCTTGAACGGGAATAAGCGTTTTATTGCCTCTTGCTGACTCATCTCCTCAGTTTGACCTTTTTTCCAATCTTTTCTATCCATTGTGCCTAAAACGAAAAAATCATTGCCTACTATTTCTGGTGCGTTCTGTTCGCAGAATGCGGTGAGAATGCTTTTTAACTCTGCTTGTTTGACAATTATCATATCACACTCCGGACAACAGCGACAGGACTTGTTTAGAGATAATAAACATTTTGGATCAATGTGAATAACTAAGCAATACTTTCTGATTTTTGTTTTCTCTTCACACTTCGGACAACGTGTAAACGCCGTATCATGATAAGGATTCAAGAAAAGATAGTGGCGTGCTCGTTTTCGTATCGTGTGATATTTTTCCGATTTGTCTTTGTACATAAAGTGTAACCTCTACCCCTAAATTTAATTTAGGACGCAGATTTACACGGATTTACACAGATTCGATTTTATCTGCGTTAATCTGTGTTAATCTGTGTCAATAATTAATTTTAGTTTTCGCACGATGATAACCATCCTCCTTATGCCTCAATGCTTTTGATGCCAATTCATCTGCAGCGGAATTCTTATTCCTTGGTATCCAGTTAAGGGCATACGAATCAAATTTAGATAATTCCTTTATAACCCGTGCATGGAGCCTTTTTAAATGCGCCTTGTTTATCTTCCATGCGCCTTTTACTTGATTGATTACTAATTTACTATCGCCTTCGATTATGACATGTTTCCAACCTAATTCTAATGCTTTTGTGAGCCCAGTTAGAAGCGCCGTATATTCGGCGATATTATTTGTACCCATATCAGGCAATTTTTGCGATATTTTTGCGATTCTTATCTTATCTTCTATTAAAACTACGCCTATACCCATTTTACCTGGATTTGGTATTGCGGCACCATCAAATTGTATTTTTTTCCTTGCGATGCACTTGTTACTGTATACGCCCGCATTTCCTCTTTTATCTCGCGGGCGCCCCGCTTCATATTTTTACAATTTCATCGGGAGACATTGTTTGCCATTCTATTCCGCTAACTGTCTTCTGATTTTGTCTAAAGATTCTTTTGCCAACCAAATCCCCAGATCACGTGCATTTGTAGGCTTTTCCGCCATTTTTTTTTCAAAAGACTTCGGAAAATATTCCTCTTCGAACTCATGCATAGCGTGAAATACCTGTTTCTTCTTTTTGCTCTTGTTCATTTCATCCCACCTTATAGTAGTTTGAGAAGAACTGTGTATTCAGTTCTGCTTTAAAATAATGTTTTCTCTTAATCCATATAAAACCATCACCTTTAGATATTACTGCGACATCAATTGGTCCACCTACTGTTTCGCTTTCCATTGTAACTTTGCGCTTGAAAGAAGTTAAGTTTACAAGTGACTCAGCCATTGCTGCAAGTTCATCCTTCGGAAGCATTGAAACAACGGTTGTAATCGGTCTAACATATTTCCCTTTTCTGTATTTTTCCAACCTTTCGTTATGATCTTTTAGTATATCCTCGCCCATCTTCACCAACTTTTCTTTAAGTTGCTTTTTTTCTTTTCCGATATATTTTTCTAAACTATCAACAACTATTCCTGCATAATCATTGAATATTTCGGCTAGATAACTTTCCTCAACAATCCTGTATGATGGATCAACGCCTTCCATAAATACATCTACCATCTCCCGTTGAGCAAAGGGGATAATTGAAGCGCTTGTTTTGAAGTTTATTTTAACGGATATGTGCTCTTTGTATTTTAATTTATTATTAACTATTCCTTCGATAAGGAATGCCTCAAGTGAAGGGAACGTATTGTTCTCTCCAAAACCTGCAATTACCACCCCAGACCGATCACCTTTTTCAACACCTTCCGGGAATTTCGAAAATAAACTTGCTGCAATTTTATTTAAATGAATTGAATGCATTTTTGATAGTGGCAATTCTTCGAAAACGTCTTTTATCGCTTTATCAATGATTTGGCCAAATTTATCGATTAATGTCTTATTGTAACTTTTTGGAATTGAGGGAATGTTAGCGACTTTTTCCCATTTTCCATAGTGCTCTTTTATTATTTCCGATACTATTTGCGTTATTTCTTCATCAGTAATTTCGCCTTTTTCTTCGATCCTCGAATGTACTCTCTTTGTGATTGTATCTTTAATAAATTTAAAATACGCGTAAATAGAGCTACGCAGATAATCTTCCTGCACAGAATCGGGGAACAGGGGATTACCATTATCTAAAAACTCTATAAAGTCATTGACATAATCGTCCAATGTCTCAAGATTCTTATTACCCAACTTCTTTCTGTAAATCTTAATTATCGTCTCCCAAGGGACACTCATAAAGATAGCACTTCCATAAATCATTATTCCAACAGGATGGTGTTTTGACAGGGCAAAAAGCTTATTAGCAGAAGTAAAAACCTTTTGGCCAGATTCTCCTGACATTGTAACTGCACTATCGGACGCAAGAGCTATCGCCTCTTTATTCATTATTACGATTTCTGCTGTCATCTCATCTTACATGGAGCGGTATTAAAATAATTTTCGTCTAATAGCGAATAAGCGAACTCAGCTTCGTTTATCCACGACTCGTGTCGAACTACCCCTCTCTCCATTTCCCCCTCCTCTCATATTAGTGTCCTGTGGACTTTTAATTTTACTTATAACGTTTAATACTTTCAGGCGTATATATTTCTGTCACTAGTTCTATGTTCCAGCAACTCGTGAATATAGCGAAGGTTTATACTGCCCTCTGAATGGTGAGTAGCAAAACGGTGGCACAATGTATGGACTCTAATATTCTCAGAAATACGTGCATTATTACGAGTGCCCTGCAAGAATCTTCTCCAGTGTCCATGTTGTGGCTGTTCTCGATTTAGAGCTGGTAAAGAGCCCGTTTTCTTAGGGGTAAATTTGCCTGTATCCGTACGATACGATGTAAATATTAAAAAGTAAGTGGGAAATAAGGTATATTAGCATAAATCACAGGAATTATCGCGCGTATTGAATAACGGAAACTCGTAATAGCCCGTCATAACAAAAATTAGAGTGAATGATTATAAGAAAAAGTGGCAACTCAAAACTCCCCTTTAAACGCCTTGTCAAGAATGCTCGGCACCAATTCCTCTAATTCTTTTTCCGTTTCCGCTTGTAATCTTTTCAACTCGTCCACCTTAGCCTGAAGCGAATCAAGGTAGGAAGCGATGCGGCGCTGCTCAGGGAGTGGTGGGACAGGAATTTTTTGTGGATATATTTTCTTCTGCGAAATGACAGGTTGTGCAGCCTGGTTGGCCTGCTGTCGTAAATCTAGGTAATCTAAGGCAAATACCAGATATTTTTTATCTAATCGATCAGAAATATGGGATAGATAAAGAGCATTATCTGTTATCCAAGATTTTTGTTCGGTAACAAAAACACATCCACATCTAGCTCCAACTCTGCCTATTACAATTTTTGATTCTTCAAACATATAGCTGGAATACCGCCCTGTAAGTCCCCCTCCTCCATAAACAGGATATGGCATTAAATCGTTCATTTGACCTGAAGTTAGATTCTCCCCACTACTCAACGAGATAAGATTTCCTATGTTCTCCTTCTCAAAAATGACTGAATCTCGCTCAAATATATACGCCTTTAAAGATTTAATCAGCGCCTCTAATTCTTCCACCGCCTCAGCCCTGAGCATTCTTGCCTCTTCAATCCTTGCCATCAGGCTTTCAATTCTTGCAACGATGCGCTTTTGCTCTACCAGCGAAGGACGGGGGATTTCAATTTCTAAAAACTTTTCTGGTTTAAGCCGGACTCTATTTGTCGTCCCTTTGCTCGCTTTAATGCATTGCCATACAAAACTCTTAGTGCTCGTTAAGAAATCAAAGTATTTTGGGGAAAGGTTTTTTTCGTCAATATCATATAATAAAAAATCATTCGTTACTATGGCCCCTTCAAGTTCCTGAGTAACAAGACCCATAGCACCATTTCTAGCATCAATTCTTGAGATTATAAACTGTCCTTCTTTTGCTAAATACTGCTTCGATTTTATTCTCTGACCGATTTTTTCCTCTCTTAATACCACACCTTTATGATGGAGTCTAACTGTAATTTGTTTATATGTTTTTAAAGGATCTATTTCTTCGGATTCTCGGGATAAGCTAAGTATTTCACTTAACTTTACGGTAGACACCTTACTTTGCATTTTTCCATCCTTCCTTCACCTCGGATTGTATTTCAAACATCAGTTTAGCGATTCTATCTTCCTTCTCAATAATACTAGCGACAATCTCTCCCGGTGCTCTGTGTTCTTCTGCTTTAGCTTTATTCGGGTTTTTAATGTCCAGGTTGTAGTTATTCTTCCCCACGTCATCCGCAGACACCTTCCATGCGTATTCGTTCTCTTCTCTGCGGTCCCACCACTCGAGGGCGGGTCTGAACTCCTCGAACTTCATAGGCTTTGTCTTTGTGTACTGCTTTCTTCCTTCTGGTAATGGCACCTCATAATACCAGATTTCCTTTGTCGGCCCGTCACGCGCAAAAAATAACAGGTTCGTTTCTATGTCAGTGTACGGCGCAAAAACGCCCTTTGGCAGCCTTACGATAGTGTAGAGATTAAAGTTTTCCAAAAGCTCCTTCTTTATTCGCTCGGCAACGCCTGTTCCGAACAACGTCCCGTTAGGCACAACCATACCGCATCTCCCACCATGCATCCCACCAATAGATCGTCTCAATTTCCTCATAATGAGCTGTAAAAACAGAAGTGCCGTTTCGGAAGTCTGCATATCCTCCGGGAAGTTACCAAGAATCCCGCGCTCCTCCTCACCGCCAAAAGGCGGATTGGTCATGATCACATCCACCCTATCTTTTTCGCCGATCTCCCTCAAGTAGAACCGCAGCGAATTCCCCGGATCGATCTGCGGATGTTCAAGCCCGTGAAGTAAGAGATTCATCTGCCCCAGTAGGTACGGCAATGGTTTAGCCTCACCGCCGTATATGGACTCTCGTTGCAATATCTCCCTGTTCCCGGTGGTATTAACCTGCTTCAGCAGATGTTCATACGTCTCCGCCAGAAAACCACCGGTGCCACATGCAGGGTCAAGAACCGTCTCACCCAATTGTGGATCCATCACCTCAACGATGAAGCGAACCACGGGACGCGGCGTGTAAAACTCGCCGGAATCGCCAGCGGTATCTCGCATCTCCTTGAGCATGCTCTCGTAAAGGTGAGATAGTGTGTGTATCTCTTCCGTTGACGTGAAGTTGATGCTGTTGATCTTGTTTAC
Source organism: Candidatus Methanophaga sp. GoMg3.2 (assembly GCA_013180565.1). The sequence goes on from QBUN01000385.1 coordinate 12,227, forward strand.
TACGTCTCTGAGAAGATAGCCGTTTATCATACGGTTAATCGTGCCCCGGAATACAGTAGCTATTACATCTCGTCTGTCACCACCGTCAGCACCCTGGAGAGACCGGAGATAAGCAAAAAGCCCGGGACCACGGGTTCCGTCAGGACGTACCGCTTCGTCATTGTTAATGAACGCGATAAGCTCATCGCCCGTTATCCCCCCCTCTTTCGCAGCCCAGTCACGCCAGCGGTATGGTATTTCGATTGCAGGTACGTATCGAGCACCATGCAAAAGCGCGTCTGCCTCGCGGATCTTCTCCATATCATCGAGAAATTTAAGGAACATTATCCAGGTCAGCATCGGGAGACGGTCTAAATCGCCACTCAAACCTTTGTCCTTTCTCATGATGTCCCGGCATGACTTGATGATGCTCGCAAGCTGCTGTGCAGATGTCTTCGTCATTTTATCGCTTTTCTTTTGCGTCATTTCTCATTGCATATAAAGTATAGCCTCCTTCTATTTGAGAGACGGATTTTTTCTTTTTTGTTTCATCTGTGTTAATCTGCGTTAATCTGTGTCTATAATTTATTTTTTCTTGTTGATTCTTTCTCCTCTAATA
>QBUN01000007.1 GCA_013180565.1 Candidatus Methanophaga sp. GoMg3.2
GGATCAGATGTCGTCTCTGCAATCGGTTGTAACGCAAGGGCGTACAGCGCTTGCATCGCCCTATCGTACATGGTTGGGATTCCTAAAGGCCACTTCTTCGTCGTTCCCTGCTTTGAGATGTAAACTCTTCTTAACGGCTTTGCTTTATACTTCACATCGGATAATTTAAGAGCAGCGTTCATTTTGGAGTTCTGTGTTACCCACTTCACGCCATCGATTCCAGCTGTTCTCTTTCCCCTATTCTGGGTTACACGCTTTACTGCCAACAATTTCGCATAAAACGAGTTAGTTAGCAGATATCTTAACCTTTTGACCAAGTTCCACTTTTCTTGCTTAACTGCTTTTGCAATTCTGGTTTGCAGCCTGTTAACATGTTCTTCGACCATTTTCCAATCGGTATCGTTCCACAAGGGTTTTGGTCGCTTGTCTGTAAGTTTCTCGCCTTTTAAGGGCGTAATTGAATTACTTACATTCACAGGTTTGCCTCCGTTCATGCAATGAGACACCACTCGATAAGTCAGCACCCTTTTGGGTTAAGGCAAATTTGGAACCTCTATGCACCTCATTACAAGATGTCATTCGCTTTTTATCGATTCCTCTACCCCCTATGCCATCGTTCGCCCTCACGGGGTCCCTACCCAGATATTCCGGGAGCTTAGGGGGCTTACCAAGTTCTACGTCACAGATAATTATGAACGCCTTAGAAGCCATCTGTAAGCCGGAAAACGTTTGTCCATCCCCTATAACGTCTCTGCAGCCGTTATAGTCCGATTTCGTACCCTTTGGTCTAAGCGTAACAGTCCGCTTTCGCTTATCCTGCGTTACGACTCTTTCGATGGTTCGCATTACACTCTTCATAGCATTCTTATCCTAGCAGTTGATCCGAATCGGATTTTCTGATTTTTCCACGTTGTTCCGTAGGCTTACTGCGTGGGCGTTGCCATCCACGCATTCCGCGGTAGGATTACCCCGAATGGAAGGGGTAGCCAGTTGGGCAATCTGTGATGCAACTTCTTGTCAACAAACAGAGACCACAGAGCAGAGGGAAAATACTCGGTGCTCTCGGTGTACTCGGTGGCAAAAAATATACTTTATCTACAATAAATAATACACCAAAATCAACCACAAATCTATCTTCTTCTGGAATCCAGCTCCTTCTTACCCACGCACCGATAGCAAGTGTAATTGTGAATACTGACAGAACGATAAGTATCGGCGTTAATCGTATTCCAAACGAACGGTGTGTAGTTCAATGCTAAGCCTAATAAAGGTGAAATTGCAATGCTCAATCCAACGCTGAGTGCCATTCGTTCGATTCCGCCTAAATCGTCTTTCCGTATGAATAAGGCGGCGATTAAAGTGTATCCTGGTAGGAAGAGGACCAAAGGAAGACCCAATATGCTTCTTACCGGTGTTTTGTTAAGGGGTGGGATTAGCACAAAAGGTATGCATAAAAGGGTGAGGAAGATTACGAGGGCAAGGTCGTTTGGGAAGTGTTTAAGTGTTGACATTATAGGTATATATATGCATTTTCATTTCAGCTATAAAATTTCAACGGGTTCGAATATTTTTACTGCTTCTACCATAGATCCAGCATCAACTAAATCCGCGGGTATTAAGTTAAGTTCACCTTCTCGAAGATGTCTAAATATTGCAATCGCCAGAAGTTGGGTGTTGATAGTCTGCGGTATGTGCCGAATACTTCGTAGTCTTTGTCCAACAGGAATTTCGCTAAGTATGCACCATCTTGCCCACTTATGCCGGTGATTAATGCTACTTTTGTCATGATTTACCTTGTTTTTTGTATAAGTGCTGTGTTATATATGTATCTTTACTGTTACAACTCCGTATAATAAAATCCCTTTCCTTTTGCTGTTTCTTCGTTAAACATCCCTCGCACCTCAAGTAGAGTAGGAGGAGGTCTTACGACCTCCGTCCCCTCATCGAACCGTACGTACGGATTTCCCGTATACGGCTCTCCTTTGGCGTTGCCCCATTGCAGGGAGTGAGATTACCACTCAGGGTTCAAGAGCGTAGA
>QBUN01000006.1 GCA_013180565.1 Candidatus Methanophaga sp. GoMg3.2
GAAGGCATCAGCCTCTACTATTCCAGTAGCAACAACACAATTACAGGCAACAATGCCAGCAGCAACAACAGGGGCGGCATCAGCCTCGACTATTCCAGCAGCAACAACACAATTACAGGCAACAATGTCAGCAACAACAACGAGGAAGGCATCAGCTTCTGGGATTCCAGCAACAACAAAATCTACTTCAACAACTTCAACAACTTCATAAACAACATAGATATGGGGTATTCAATTTATGACTCAACCAACATCTGGAACTCGCCATTGGAAATAGTCTACACTTACGATGGAACTACTTACGAAAGCTACTTAGGCAACTACTGGAGCGATTACGAAGGAACAGATGCAGAAGGTGATGGAATTGGTGATACACATTACAGCATAGATTCAGAAAAAGATGAAAATGATGAATATCCCTTAATGAAGCCTTTTGAGAACTATATTCTTCCCACATCAGCACCCGCATAACCGCCTACAACCGGCTTTGAATTAATGTTCGCTATGAATTTGGTATGTTGGCTGCAATATATCTGATTAGACAAAAGGGATAAGGTATATCGAGTGAGAAAATAACTTGCTTAGGATTTGCGGATAAATAGAAAAATTTATATACCCCCTGCCCTTTTAGAATTTCTAAAGGTGAAAAAATGATATTTGAGATACTTGCGTTTATTATTGGACTGATATACGGATACGTGAAACCGGGAAAGGAAAAGCGATAGGAACTTTTCAAAAAGGGAATTATATATGGTATTATTCTTGGTATAATATTTGGTTTTATCGGGCTTTTTATTGGTGGACTGGTATACTCAGCGGCGACTGCAATCGGGATGTTCATAACAGTAATAATCCTTGTGATCATATTCATAATAGGTACGTTTATCGGGGACATATTAGAAGTTGCAATTAAAAAATAGGCTCTTATGGGATAGTTCTGAGTCCAAAGACGTTTATTATGCAAGAGATAGCATCGGCATTAATCGCAGGGGTTATAGTGGTTGTGGTGGATTGGAAAAGTGTACTGAGAAGCGCGAAACGCTAAAAAGTTTTTAGATTGCTACATTAATAACCATGCTATTTATAGCGATTTCTCTACTATTTCTATTTCCTCGTCCGTCAGCCCATACAAATCATAAACCAGCCCGTCAATCTGCGCATCAACAAGCTTTATCTGCCGTTCATAAAGCTCTTTATCGCGTTCCATTCTTGCATCGTGGTATTTCTTTTGCAGTTCAAGCATAGTACCCACCAAAGCAACGAGTTTATCGTGTTTGGCTACCTCTTCAGAATTGGAGAAGTCTATCGTGTGTATCGGTAGTTGCTCGATGTATATCTTTTGTTGTAATAATCTCCCTCTCTTATCTGCATCACCTAAAACGGCACATAGATGTTTCAAATAAAACCAAATTATCTTTGAATTTAGTAATCCCAATAAAAAGAGATCATCTGAAGGAGTAAAGAAGCAGGTTTTATTTAAGAAAAATTGCTTCTCATCGAATGTGAATCGGCTTTCTTTTGCTATTTCTGGCCATATAATTTTGTTTTTCTCAAATTCATCATAGTAATCACAAGCTCTCAATTCCCACCAGTAATCTCCTTTATCCCATCTTTTTTCGGCATTTTTTGCATGTGGTTCAAGATGCCGGGCTATTGCTGGATAATTTTCTTTAAACCAGTTCCATTTATTCCTATAACCAAGTGAAACGGAATTTGTCCACCCTTTTGGTATCAATATCAGATATCGTTTAGGTTCAGGAGTTTGATATCGTCTAACATCGGTTCCATTTAAAATTTTATTAATTAATTCGGCACAATCGAATTTTCTAGTGATATAGGTATAACCCTCTTCCCATATCCAAAAATTTTTTGAAAGGAATTTTAGGAGAACCAAATAGCCCATACCCTAGCACAACCAACGATCCACAATTATGATTTGATCTTTTGGATATTTGCGCACGTACTCTTCTCAAATTATAAAAGCGTTTAATAAAAGCGTCTGAAACTCGATTCCACCGGATGTGGAGCCGAAAGCTT
>QBUN01000005.1 GCA_013180565.1 Candidatus Methanophaga sp. GoMg3.2
TTCAACTACTTTAGTCAACTTGGCTAACTGTTTTTCTCCAAATTCTATCACGTCCCTGTTTTTAAACTCAGGATAAAAACGCCCAACAGTTTTTGGACTGCTTTGTGCAGCTGGTTTAGATTCAGCTTCATTGACTTGCTCAGCTTCCGGTGTATCCTTTCCAACTGTGAGACCCAGGCTAGACGTCTTTATACGAGTCGCTCCGGTCTCTATAGTCTCTGTGTGAATAGCCTCTGCTCTTACTTTGTTAAGATACTTTAGTTCTGGATCGTCTTTCATTTTTTGCTCTTTCGGACGATACCATTCGTCAAAATCTTTTCCGTATTTACTTCTGTATTGCTTTTGCATATAGAATGTGATACTTCGAGCAGCGGACGAGAAGGCGCTAAGATTGTAGTAAAAGACATTTTCATCCTCAAGTATCTCCTTCATCTTAGAGAGAAAGTATTCTGCCTCCTGAACTTTGTGTCTAGTTGGATTCTCTATTTTCATTAATTGTATACAAAGTCTATGTCAAATATAAATCTTTTTGCCAAAACAAATTTCAGAGGAGAGGGAAAGGTTTTCGGGATTAAAAAGGAAGACAGACGGCTACATATGTATATCATTGGAAAAACAGGGATGGGAAAGACATCCCTGATTTCAAACCTTAACTCCGTCTGAATAGGGAATAGGTATAATCAGATGATCATGTAACATTTCCTCTTTTGGCAATCAAACATAAATAAAAACCGATACGTTTATATTGACATATTCCCCATATACTGAATATGGAACAATGGGTCAAAGCTTGGGTGGAGGAACAGAGGGATCAAGGTGTAAAATGCCTTGAGGTAAAGATGCGGGGAAAAATGTATTATGTGTATCATTCGAGCACTTACTGGGATAAAGCACTCAAAAAGCCGAGAAAAATCTCGAAATATCTTGGAGCACTTGATCCTGATAAAGGGCTTATCAAATCAGGAGGAAGGCATAGAATTTATCCGTCTGATATCAGAAACATCACGGAATATGGCAACTCGATGCTGCTGCATGAAACGATTAAGGATCTCAAACCACTATTGAAAGAGGGTTTCCCTGACTGTTGGGCTGAAATCTGTGCTATTGCCATGGTGCGTGCCACAAGCAATGTGCCTTTAAAACGGATAAAGGATGCATGGGGGAAACTATACAATGCAGAGAACATGAATCCTTATCTAAGCCCGAAGAAGCTCTCCAGAATCATACATGAAGTGGGTGTAAACCGAGCTGGACAGAATATTATCTTCAATGAACTTGCAGATCTGAGCAAACAGCTTGTTTATGATCTAAGCTCTGTGTTCTCACGCTCTATGAGCATCAATCAGGCGGAGAAGGGCTACAACAAGGATAAGATACAGGTACCTCAGATCAATCTCGCTCTCCTGTGCAGTGCAGACACGGGATTGCCGACAATGATTCGCTCTCTTCCTGGCAGTGTGAAGGATATAAAAACGCTGTATCACTCGATCAATGAACTTGATATTGAAGGGAAGATTCTCATCCTTGACCGGGGTTTCTTCTCGGAAGGCACCATAAAGTTCCTGGGCGGTAAGGATGGCAAGAAGATATCCTACGTACTCCCGACAAAGAGGAATAGCCGTTATTACGATACACGTATCCATCTCAACGGATACTTTTCCTACCACGGTCGTTTGATAAGGTGTGGAAAACGGAGATACAACGATTTTTACCTCTACCTCTTTGAGGATCATGACCTTCGGCTGGAAGAACAGAAGACGCTATACAGGAAACTGGACGAGCACGAGATCGAGAAGGAGAAATTTAATATAGGGATGAAGAAGGCAGGGAAAATCCTTATTGTCTCAGATATGGATGTCGAGAAGCTGGAAATTTATCTGCTTTACAAGAAACGAGAAGTGGTTGAGAAGATGTTTGACACTTACAAGACGGTGCTTAATGCGGACAAGCTCTACCTGCAGGACGATGAGAGTGTCTTCGGACACGTATTCATCGCGTTTCTTTCACTCTATATCC
>QBUN01000004.1 GCA_013180565.1 Candidatus Methanophaga sp. GoMg3.2
ATATCTCTTCTACTTCATCTACAAATTCTTCTATGTTCAGGCTCCTTTTTCCATTTTCAGACATGTCATGCTTACCTGGATCTTCATAAGGATGAAGATGCCACTCCCCGTCATAACAATCTCTCCCGTATATCCTCTCTTCATCCAAAATCAAAGTATAGTTCGTTGTGTTATATCGCTGATTGAAGTAAAGATCGATATATAGATTCTCTCTTATGCTCAATCTGACCTTTACCGTATTCTTAGTCAAAACAAGTGTTCTATAACCCATGATCCATTTTCTCGATGCCTGTGCTTTCGCCTGATTATGGAACTCAATTAAGTTCAAAGAATAGTCCTCACTCTGTCTATCATCCCATTCATCGTTTCGATTCCGTCCCTCGCTATTTCCCAGTTCTGATAGTCCTTTTCCACTTCCCACGTATATCCCAATTTCTCTATCATCTTCTTCTCCCGAAATTCATCAAAGCTCATGCCATATTTCCGGGCAAGGTTTCTATCCAGCAACTCGTATTCAATTAATTTCCTTCTCGTTTCGTTGTACAGCAATTTCGCCATCCCCTTTTCAATATTTTCTTCGGAGATAACCTTTCGTGTTATATTAACTACCTCTTCGGATATTGACATCATAATTATCGCCTCTTACAAATATCTTATAAACTTACTTGTTTAAATGTAAATCTAGGCACAATCGGGAAAGTCAGTGATTTTTTAATTTTTCATTCATCATACGCAACATTTTCATCGCGTTTGAAAATAGTAAACTACCAAAAAGTGATCTGACATTGACTTCCTGTCCAAAATCCACAATATCCTTATCCAAAACTGTACCAAAACGTCAAAAACGACAGTTATAAGAGTAAAAAGGCGATAGCTACCGCTAACCGCAGCTCTCCCTTCACGCCAGCGTGGATATTAAAACCCTTATCCGTAATCCAAAAAAGGTACGAACATCAAAAACGCTTCCAATAGTGTCTTTTTGCATCTACCTAGCAGCCCAGCCCTCTTCATTGACGAAAGTTTCATCTGGTTCTCGATTCCTTTATCAGTCCTGAGTTGCTTCTTTCTATGCGTTTTCAAGCTTGTTGAGTAGTAGTTCTCAACCCCATTGTTCGTAGCCGGTGCATCTTTCACGAAATAGAACGCCGTAAAATGCGCCCAATTCTTCTCGATCTTTCTCAGCCGCTTCTGAACAGGCTTTTCAAACGAATCTATTTGCCCCATCAACTCATCAAATACTCTCAAAGCCCCAATATAAGGGCGCTGCTCCAAATTCCTCTTCTTTCGCCTCCGTTCTAGCTCCCGCTCATGTACGAAAGCCCTAAAACTTGCCATCTGCTTCCTAAGCCACGCCCTGTACGCCTTTTTATCCCTCTCCTTCATCACTTGCTCTTCTTCCACCAGGCCCCGCAAGAACTCGAGTTCCGCATCCCTGTTGTAGAAGATGTTCAACATCCGGTATTTCATCAATTCCTGCTCGATAGTCGTATTATTTGGGAAATCTGCGACAATTAGCTTGTCCAAGTGCATGAGACAGTACTGATGAATCAAGTTCTCGCCGAAGAACTCCTCAAAGACCCCAGGATAGCTTGGATAGAGGTCCGTAACAACAAATGTGCACTTGTTCGGGTCCAGATACTTCACTAGAAAGGCCATGATGGTCGCGGGGTCTTTACTGTCGTACAGTTCCTCGGCAATCGGCTGGCCGGTAACGCCGTCCAGCAGGGTCAAGCGATATTTCTGCGTCCTGCCCTTCTTCGGATGCTGCTCGTCATAGAGAACAATCCGGACATCTTCCACGGGTGGGATAACTGTTTTCTCGACTGAATCGGCGAACGCGTTGAAGATGGTATCCCGCCCCAGGGGGTAAATGAGCGCCATTATATCTGAGATACCCTGATATGAGACATGATGAAGCCTCAACAGCTTGTTAATCATGCTCGTGATGTCAAAGAAGTCCTCTTTCAACTTTTCCCAGAAGCTACGCTCTTCTTCACAGTTATTATTACAAGAGG
>QBUN01000003.1 GCA_013180565.1 Candidatus Methanophaga sp. GoMg3.2
TTACAATGTCACTTATGTCGTTCTCAATAACGGCACTGCGACAGCACCGGCAGGTCATAACACCTCGCTATTCATTGACAGGGTAGAGATAGAGCATAAGCAGGTGCCAGTGAATTTGACGCCTGGCACGTCATACAGCGATACATTCGATACTGTTATTCTATGTACGGGCGAATCGGACACAATAATGGTATGCGCAGATAATGACGAGGTCATAGACGAATTAGACGAAGATAACAACTGTCTGGAGAATGTGTCGTCATGCATCAGGATACCTACAATCATAAAGTCGAGCTCACCGACTAGCGTCTCACCTGGTGGAACAGTGAATTACAAGATAAATTACACCTATGCAGTTGGGTCAAATCTAACAAATGTCACGATAACAGAAAACTATCCGGCAGGCGTAACATTCATCTCTGCCAATCCTGCTCCGGATGCAGGCACAAACAACAAGTGGACAATAGGAACTCTCTCGGCCGGCACATCCGGAGAAATAACCATAACAGTTAAAGTTCCGGAATCGATAGATCTCACCTTTACAGAAAGTGGAAGTGTACGCGGGGAAGGTTTTGTAATGGTAAGCAAAGAGCTATCAACAGAGCAAAAGTCATATAGCCTTAAGAATGTCGTCACACTATCGTGTACCGAGCTGTCACCCGTAAGCGCTTCTGCTCTTACAGCGGTGGGTGAAGTCGTCGGGACAAGTTTAGACATTACAGAACATGGCAGTGGCCTCTATTCCTCTGATGAGGTCTTAAACTTACAGACAAAGAACAAGACCATTAGCCTTGAGAAGACCACAGAAGCCAAATACATGCCCACTTCATTTAACTTCTCTAATGGTTTCTCCACTACTTTCTCTTCTAAATGGATGCAGGACATCTGCATCAAGAACGATGTGACTGGCGTTGCCCTACACAAGAAAATAAGTAGTGCATCCCGTATAGAGGATGATACGAGAAGCGAAGTGGATGCGTCTAGCATAGCTATGGCATTTACGTCTTCCTTCTTTGGGGTCACGCACATAGGTACAGAATCAACGGATGCAAAGACTTCAGAAGATTACATCGGCGAGTTCAACATATCCTGGGCAGAAAAAGAAGAGCTTAAATATCTGTTTAACTGGGATAATGTTCCCGGAAACGATAGCGATAAACTCATCCGATTCCTCGTGGACAAGCTTGATCTTAAATGGGTGGAGAATGCAACCATCACTAAATCCAGTGACGACATGGTCATCACTGTTTCTACGAATGAAAAGACAGCCAAACTAATAATGGCAGAGAACAAGGAAAAAGTAACAGTAAAAGTCGGTGGTGAGACAATCCACATCTTAATAGTTAAAACGGAGAACGACAAGCTAAAGGTATACGACAAATTAGTAACTCGGCCGAAAAGTGTGAGTGGTGTGGGATATGTGATGTTAGATGAGGAGTACTCGGATGGTCAAATGCAAGTCACAGAGCATGGTAGCGGAATCTATTCCTCGGATGAGATTTTCGACTCACATGGCCTTGAAAAGAGTTCGCGTGCAGAATACAAGCCCACTTACTTTAGCTTCTCTGATGGATTCTCCACAATCTACACTTCTAAATGGATGCAAGACATTTGCACTAAGAACAAAGACGCAGGCACTGCTATACACAAGAAGATAAGTGATGCCGCCTACATGGAGGATGAGACAATTGCGACCAAGTCTTCTATGGACTTTGAATCTTACTTCAATGGCTCTATACACATAGGTGTGAGAACAAGTAAGGTTTATATATCAGAGGATTATATCGGCCAGTTCTATGTTTCTCAAGTGATAAAACGAGTGAAGCTAACATCTGCGAACGCGTCTAATACAACTGCTAATACGTCTGATTGGCTGTCCTGTCCATTCCCAGGACCTTCTCAAAAACAGTCACCCACGCCTGATTTAACATGTCCCTCAGATCCATAAAATCGAAAGGTTTATATAACCGCAAAAACAAAATAAAATAAAATAAAATAAAATAAAATGTTACAG
>QBUN01000002.1 GCA_013180565.1 Candidatus Methanophaga sp. GoMg3.2
AACGATAATGGACGAAAATACGGCAGGAGACCCCATGAGTAATTTAAAATGGTCAAATAAATCCACATATGCTATTGCAAACGAATTGCGTTTGAGAGGGCATAAAATATCTGAAGATACCGTTGGTCGTATATTAAAACAGGAAGATTATAGCCTGCAATCGAATAAGAAAACCCTTGAAGGCAGTTCCTCTCCGGAAAGAGATGAACAATTCAATTATATCAATGGAAAATCAAAAGAATTTGTGACCGCGGGGGAACCTGTTATCTCGGTTGATGCGAAAAAGAAAGAACTCGTCGGTAATTTTAAAAATAATGGCCAAACATGGATGAAAAAAGGAGAAGCTGATGAAGTGAACGTCTACGATTTCTTATCTTTAGCAGAGGGAAGAATAACACCTTATGGGGCGTATGATCTTGCAAGAAATGAAGGTTTTGTGAATGTTGGTATAAGTTATGATACCGCAGAATTTGCCGTTGAAAGCATAAGAAGATGGTGGAATTTACTCGGGAGAAAAAGATACCCGAACGCCACTAAATTATTAATCACTGCGGATGGAGGTGGAAGTAATGGTAGTCGCAATAAAGGTTGGAAACAATATTTGCAAAACTTCGCAAATGAGACAAATCTTGAAATTCTCGTTTGCCATTTCCCGCCAGGAACAAGTAAATGGAATAAAATAGAACATCGAATGTTTTCGTTCATAAGCATAAACTGGAAAGGAAAGCCATTAACGTCTTATGAAACAATTGTTAATTTAATCAAAGGAACAACAACTACAAAAGGTCTTAGAATAGATGCTCAATTGGATGATGGTATTTATGAAAAAGGTAAAACTTTTTCAGAAAAAGAGATGGCAAAGTTAGATCTAGAACGACACAAAAAACATCCAAATTGGAACTACACTATCAAACCGCAAAAAACTAAAAATTAGAATCTATTTTGCGGTGGCCCCTTTGCAACATGTAATAGACCCCCCAATGAAAGAGGCTGTCCCATAATTGACTTTTATTAGTATTATAGTTGGTATATACTTAAACCCTTGCTAAAAGAAGATAAAATTTGGGACCATACCCATTTAATGCTTCTACACATATTTTTGAGGGATGAGTGATCAATACGTCCATTTTTAGTGGAATTCACTCCAATAGCTTTAGTTTGTCTTTTTATCTAGCGTCCATATTCTCTTCAAATTATGTGCTATGCATGCCAGATCAAAGCTTCCCGATTCTTTAGTTTCGCCTTGCATCTTGGAGGCAAGCTTCTCATGGGGAATATATCCATCCAATTAGTGTTCTTTCAAAAAATCATTCATACTGATTTATGCACTCCCACACATCCTTTATCGCATCCGATACCACCCCTCCTGAGAATTCAACCACAGGCATACCCGCAACCATCGCTTCTGTGACCACCGAGTCGTATGGTATGTTGCCAACAACTGTTATTCCTCGCTGCCGGCAAAACTCGGTAATCCTCTCGCTGTTCTCTTCATTAATGTCGTATTTATTGATGCAGACGGCGGAAGCAATACCGAAATGTCTGGTCACATCCATGATTCGTTCGAGGTCATGCAGTCCGGACATCGTGGGCTCGGTAACGATGAGTGCAAGGTCCACGCCAGTCAATGACGCAATTACAGGGCAGCCGATGCCCGGCGACCCGTCAATCAGAATGAGTCCACAGCCCTCTTTTTCTGCAACCTGCTGTGCATTGTTTCTAACAACAGTTACCAGCTTCCCTGATGCCTCTTCCGCGATATTGAGCTGCGCATGCACCATTGGGCCATAGTTAGTCTTTGATATAAATGCATACCCCGAGACACGTTCTTTCAGCGTAACTGCCTCCTGCGGACACGTAAACACACAAGCGCCACAGCCCTCACAACGTGCGGGATTGACCGCATAGCCAGATTCTTCGGTCGAAGCGATAGCGTTGAATCGACATGTTTCTTCACACGTTCCGCACTCGGTACATAGCGTTTTATCCATAACGGCAACTTTCACGCCTTTA
>QBUN01000001.1 GCA_013180565.1 Candidatus Methanophaga sp. GoMg3.2
TGAATGGAAAGAAGGTAAAAGACAGTCCTTATTCGAAGGACAAGTTTGTGTATGATGAAGAGAATGACCATTTTATATGCCCTAATGGCGAGATACTCACCAGAAAGGGGGAGTACGAGTATAAAGGTAAGCCACAATACTCCTATTATGGTGCGAAGTGTGGAGAATGCTCTTTCAAGGAGGAATGTGCCGGTAAAAGCAAACAAAGAAAGATCACGAGCGATGACTACGAGGCAGAACGTAGGCGGATGGCAGGTAAAATGTGTTCCGAGGAAGGGAAAGGGGAATACAAGAAGCGTAAGGAGACTGTTGAATGGCCCTTCGGCAACATAAAGCAAAATATGAAGTTTCGGGAGTTTTATACAAGAGGGCTAGAAAACGTGCGGATAGAGCATAATCTTGTGTGCACTGCTCATAATCTGAGGGAGATGTGGGGTAAACTAGGTGGCAGTGTGGCTGCTTTATCTAATATTAAGGGTTTGGTAGCTAATTTTGCATTTAGGGTATCAAGTATTTAGGTTTTTATTCGTATTTCCTCGCGGAGTGTCATGAACTTTCGATTTATGTTGATTTACGGTCATTGTCTTTATGTACAATAAAATTCTATAATTTATTTGCGGGACAGCCTGTAAAAAGCTTAAAATTTACAGGAATACCTATAACATAAGGCGTCTTAGACTCATTTATATAAACAAGGGAACTTTATACATATTGTCCGATTTCAATATTTACCAAGGGAATCAAAAATTTAAGAGGAGGGGTAAAAAGAAGAGATGGTGAAAAGTAAAAGAGTGGATAAAGACGAGGGTAGTAAGCGATGGCAGAAAGCGATAGTGGGCTTATTAATGGCCGCTATAATGATTGGTTCGGTGATTGCACTATTTTCATTATGATACTGCTGTGAAGCGCGAGTGCAACCGTTTTATGCACCTAAATTGCTTGGGTTAGTAATGGCGTTGCAGAAACAAAAACCGTAAAGCTTAAAAGGTAAAAAGAAAGAGATGGAATATAGAGATAGAGGAGTGCAGAAATGGAAGAGATAAAAAAAGGTGGGCCTGTCGACATCTTCGACTTGAAAAATGTGGATATACACATAGGAGAGATAGTGGATGAGGGCGAGGGGGAGAAAGAATGGGAGCCAATGGGGCCCCACCCAATGCCGCGCATCGCAACGCTTCGAGACTGGGACTTTAAGCTATTGAATCGCTACAAACCGTTTTATGCGCCTATCTGCGACATGTGCTGCCTTTGCACATACGGGAAATGCGACCTCACTGGTAACAAAAAAGGTGCATGTGGAATAAGGATGGACGCCCAGCAAGGAAGGATGATCCTTCTTGCTTGTTTGGTGGGTTGTAGTGCACATTGTGGTCATGGTAGGCATCTTTTACATGATATGATAAAGAAGTTCGGTCCAGACGTGCCGATAGATTTTGGACCCGAAGTGGATATAGAAGCACCCTTAACGCGGTTGGTATGCGGAATAAAACCGAAGACAATCGGCGATTACGATGAGGTATTCAGTTATGTAGAAGAGCAGATAGTTCAGTTAGCAGATGCACTTCACACCGGGCAGGAGGGCTCGTACATGGACTTCGAGTCGAAAGCGTTACACATGGGTATGCTCGATTCACTGAATAAGGAGGCGGCGGATATTATTCAGATTGCGTGTTATGGGATGCCAACGAGCTTACCGGGCGGCGGACCTGACGTTCCTTTAGTTGATGTAGGCATAGGTACAATAGATACAAATAAACCCGTTATTATTGTTATTGGGCATAACGTACCGCCGGCTGCAGATATAGGCGTATATTTAACGGAAAACGACCTGGAAGACAAAGTAGAACTCGGTGGAATCTGCTGTACCTCTATTGACACCACGCGAGTGTACACCAAAGCAAAGATAGTATCCGCACTTGGCCGGCAACTGCGAGTACTGCGGGCTGGCATTGCTGATGTTGTCGTAACAGACGAGCAGTGCATCCGTGCAGACGTATTAGAACTCTGCC
>QBUN01000384.1 GCA_013180565.1 Candidatus Methanophaga sp. GoMg3.2
TTATCTTTATCTGAATCTATGCGGTAAGGGGAATCACCAAGTCCATCGCCATTCCCGTCTGTTCCTGTGTAGTCGCCCCAGTAGTTGCCCGTGTAGTTTGTGTACGTGTTGCCGTTGTAGCTGTACGTTATTTCTGATGTTGAGTTCCAGACATTGGTTGATTCGTTAGAATAAGCGTTATTAGCGTTATCTATGAAATTGTTAAGGTATATTTCATTATTGTTTGAATTCTTGAGGTAGATGCCCTTGTTTTCATTGTTCTTAGCCGTATTATTTGCTATTATATTCTCGTTTGAACTCCTAAGTTCAATACCTTTGTCTTTATTAGAGTTTGCAACCATGCCGTCAAGATAGGCTTGGATTTTTTAGCATACGCAAACCGCCCCCATATCCTCCTCCACGCCTAGTATAGATTGAAGAGTATCGGTTGAGTTTGGAATAAAGGTAGGACACTCAGCCATACCCTACTCATATTAGATTATATTTAATCATATATAACATTTTTGATTATAAACTCTATTGTTTTCCATGCCGTCAAGATAGGCTTGGATTTTTTAGCATACGCAAACCGCCCCCATATCCTCCTCCACGCCTAGTATAGATTGAAGAGTAACGGTTGAGTTTGGAATAAAGGTAGGACACTCAGCCATACCCTACTCATATTAGATTATATTTAATCATATATAACATTTTTGATTATAAACTCTATTGTTTTGATCTCTTTCAAAGACCCATCATCCAGTTCAATATTAATTTTAAGATGCTTTGATTTAATGTCCAAAACGCAAAATACAAACAAATTGATCATATCTTTTGGCATTTTTATCTCATGATTCAAAACGTCAATGAACCCGTATTCCTTATCACTATCTTTATCGTTCTTTCGCCTTACAATCCGTAGGAAATAGATTTTATGTATTTTAAAGTCTTTAGCTCCATTATTTTCCAGATTTGTATCCTTAAAATCCACCATATACTTAATATCTTTCTTATTGATCTCAGGATTGTTTGAAACCAATTGCGAATATTTCTCATAAGCTACGTTAAAATCCACAATTTTGACGTCAATTTCCTGTTCATCGTTGAATTGCAGCGTATTCCAGAATTTCTTTGAGAAGACGCTGTTAAAACCTTCCACCTGTCCATTATTCCACGGACTTCGCTGCGCTATGTACAAAGGGGAAACGCCTAAATTGAGCAGAAAAAACGTGAGTTGCCCCATGTACTTATCATGCGGTAAATTAGCCCCGAATGCGGAATCGTTATCTATTTTCAATATTTCCGGGATCGGATGCGTCTGCCAGATTTCTTTCAACGTCTTTATCGTCTGTTTCGCAGTCTGCCCCTCAATTCTCTTTACAAGCCCCAGCTTTTCCGGGCGAATGTATTTGCAAGAGAGGAAATTAATACGGTTGTCCGACCCTTTGAGATACTTTGGGCCTATGAAATCAATGCTCATCATGCTTTTGCCCAATTTGATTAGGGTATATTCTGGATATTTCATGTATTTGCTCCGTCCTTTTTTCTTCTTTCTCTGGCTTTTCACCAGTCCCGCTTCCTTCAATACGCAGTCAACAAAAGATTTTGAGACTCGTTCCTCAGTCTGATGTTCATAATTTTCCTTGACTACTTTAGAACCGAAAAAATAGCTGTTTTCTTTCTCTAAGTCTTTTCGTATTTTTATAATTTGCTGTTTTGTTTCAGGCGTGTATACTCGTGTTCTTCCCTTTTTCCAGCCTCTGTTGTCGGTTAATATTTCATTTTCATCCATCTGCACCCATTTACCTACGCTGTCTTTGCATGCAAATAAATGGCCTGCTATTCT
Organism: Candidatus Methanophaga sp. GoMg3.2; assembly: GCA_013180565.1. Next base: position 1,826 of record QBUN01000384.1, read on the forward strand.
ACGGTTACTCCAACCTTTATCGTGCAGCTCTTTTGCTTTCTTGCGTTTCAGGATTAATAATTCTTTCTTCATTTCGGACACTCCATTACTTATGATTTTTTGCTTATAAAAGTGTCCTAGTTCTATATCAAACTCAACCCCTAATCATCAATGTATGGTCTCAAGATTTTGTCAGGTGAAATGATCTCGTATAGCATTTCCACCTCTTTGTACAATTTGAAAAATTCTTTTCTTTTGGATTTATCCCTAAAGTATGCAATGAGATTATCAGTGTCTTTATCGTTAAATCCATATTTTATAAGTTGCAGGTAAGGAGGGATCTTTTCTTCCATATTTGCCTTGAACAAGTGTTTCAGCAATTGAATATCCTTTACTATCGCATTGATTTCTTCGCTGTCAAATGCAAGAGCTTTTTCAAGGTTTTCAAATATGCCTACAAAGTCCAGCACAAAGCCATGCGGCTTTATCATGTCTTTTTCTTCGTTCTCATACGGTCTGTTTACCCTTGCAATTGCTTGAAGAAGCGTATGGTCTCGCATGGGTTTGTCCAGATACATAGCGTATAATATCGGTGCATCAAAGCCAGTTAAAAGCTTTTCTGTAACGATAAGGATTTTAGGTTGTTCTTCTACTTTGGTGAATTTCTTTCGTATATCCTTTTCCTTTTTCTTGTCAATGTGATATTTCTTTAAGTCTTCTGTATCGTTGTTGTTGCCGGTATAGACTACTTCTGAATATTCTGGTGGCAGGAATTTATCTAACGCTTTTTTATACATCGCACATGCCGGACGGTCAACCCCAACTAAGAATGCTTTATAGCCCATTGGCTCCACATTTTCTGTGTAATGCTTTGCCACATATTCAGCTACTTTTTCCACTCGTTCCTGCCCTTTTAAAAAATTGCGGGTATTTACGGCACGTTCAAGAATTTTATTTAATTCTTCAATGTCGTTTACGCCATAAGCTTCTGCCAGGTTGAGAAATTCTTTTTCCAGAATTTCTTTGGGTACTAACAGCTCATTTGGTGCCACAGCGTAAAACAAGGGTAAGGTTGTACCGTCTTCAATACTTTCGGCAATAGAATATTTATGCAGATAACCCGATTCGTCTTCCATGCCGAAGGTCTTGAATGTTCCCCTACCATAAACTGTTTTGTCAATGGGCGTACCTGTAAAACCGATGAAGGTGGCATTGGGAACAGCAGCCATCAGATAGTTACCTAAATCTCCTCCAGTGGTGCGGTGGGCTTCATCAATCAGGACATAAATGTTTTTACGGTTATTAACTTCGGCAGGCATATCCCTGAATTTATGCACCATGGTGACAATTATTCCTCGGTAATCGCTTTTCAGTATTTTCTGCAAATCTATGATATGCTCTGCCTGTACCTCATTTTTTGCACCGACCGAATCGAGGTTTTTCAGCATCTGGTCTTCCAGTTCGTTGCGGTCAATCAACAATAGAATAGTAGGCTTTTCTGCTTTGGGAGCTTTAAACAGCAACTCGGCTATTTTTATCATGGTATATGTTTTGCCGCTTCCCTGTGTATGCCACACTAAACCTCTTGTCTTGTGCGGGTCAATTGCCCGTCCCACGACTTTTTCAACGGCTGTTTTCTGGTGTTGGCGTAAAATGTATTTGTTCAACTCTTCGTTTTGCACGGCAAAAATAATGAACTTTTTCAAGTAGTCAAGAATGTTCTGCTGATTGCAAAACGATTTTATTTTTACTTCCAGATTGCCAATTTCCTCTTCTTTCCAGTTGAATATATTTCTCCTAATGGTGTTCCAGGTCACGCCATAGGAAAAGCCAATAGTCTCTGTTGCTGTGTAGATCTGCTGTGGCACGAAAAACTCAGGGGTTTCACGGTGATACCGTCTGATCTGGTCTATGCCGATGGCAATGGCTTCGTCTTTGGTGGCGTTTTTACATTCGATGACCAGAACAGGAATACCGTTAATGAGAAATACCACATCTTCTCGATTGGCATAATGTCCGTTGAAGAGATAATATTCTTCGGTCACTTCATAGACATTCTTGCCAGGATCGTCATAGTTTATCAGAATAAGATTAAACTCACGGTTTTCTTCTTTGCTGAAAAACGTTTTTTCTCCCTGAAGATGCTGTAAAAATTCACGGTTACCTTCAATTGAGGGTAATGGCAGATCGAGTTTGCGCAGGAGTTCTTCTTTACTGTCTTTGAATTTTGGATTGAATTCTTTTACTTTTTCAAATAAAATATCAGTGAAAAAGCGGGAAGCATGTTTGGCTTTCTCTCTGGGTGAAGCGCCGGATGGGTCAAACCCTCTGCGCTGCTCGGCTTCGCTTTGTGAAACCACAGCCCAGCCGATTTCGTCTGCATATTTGAGTATGCGGACTTGTACGCTTTTATGTTCTGTTGGTATAGGCATTTTCTTTTTCAAACTCCAGCTCATGCACCCTGCGCTTCTCGGTCATCAGCTCGTGCAGCAGGGTTTTGAATAAGTCGGTGAGGGTTTGTTTTTTCTTCTCAATGATTTTTATTTTATTTTCAAAAACTAATATAGATTTAGATATTTTTCTTTGTTCGTCAATATCAGGTTTTTGGATTTGTAATGTCGTTAACATACCAAGGGTCAAATATTTTGTTTGTGAACCTATTGAAATTGATCTAAGATATTCCAATTGCCTTGTTAAAACATACTTGAGAAAAGTATAATCATATTCTACCTCATTCAGAATTGTAAGAACATAAGTCCTTTGATATGCGTTAAATTTACCTTTGTAATGTTTAACTGAGTAGATTGCTCTTGCATTATTGCCAGATAGAAGAATGGCTTCTTGGTCAAATGAATAATTATTTATTGCAAATGTTTCTTGTGAACAAGTGAAAAACGGATAAATACCGTTCTCATCAGCAGCATTAGAATTTAACTTACCTGTTTTAAAGTCAACAGTTTTGCCCAACTCAACCACCCCCCAACTCTCCGGTACCAACCCGATTTCGGTTTCTTTCTGAGGTTCGCCTCTGGTGCCTTCGGTGAAGAGTTTTTGCATGAGTGCTTTTTTCAGCTCGGTGGTGGTGCGGATAATCTTGTCTTGTTGCTCGATGGCTTTTTGCACCGTGCTTAATACGTGGGCGATTTTACACTGTTCGGGGAGGGAGGGAATAGCTACTTCAAATTTTTTAATTATATTTTGACTAATATTTGGTTGTGCACCGCCATATCGCTGTTTTAAAAAATCCTCCCGTTTAAAAATAAGTTGATAACGAAGAAATTCACTATTGAAATTATCATTATTTGGAATAATACCACAAATTGCTTGATTTGTTGTGGCTTCTTTTTTCAGTATAGCTGTTTTGCCAACTGTTGCTCCATACATCGCCATTAATATTGTTCCTTTTGGGAATAGTTTGGCAGAAGAGTTTTTTACAGCATCCTGAGTAATCTTTTCTTCTGTGTCGATAATATAATTATCTTCAAGTTCTCCGGATTTAACCCAAAGAATATCACCACAATAATATTCTTTATTTTTTCTGCTTGGGGTGCCACCACTTGTTGTTTTAGATAATTCTTCGATCCTCTTTATTTTCCACTCTTCCATTATACACCCAAGTTTTCTAAAATGTTTTTCACTTCAGCATCAATGATGGTATATTCACTTTCCTGTTCCCTGAGCTCGTACACTATCTCTTCAATGGGGCGGTAAGTGTAAGCATCATTAACCTGAATGTACCGGCTGGGAGAAATATTGTAATCCTTCTTTACAATCTCATCCTTATCAACCAGACGGGCAAATTTATCCTCTTCTTTAAAAGCTTTGTATGCTTCAGCAATGCGTTCTATACCTTCCTGAGTGATGTAATTTTTAGGATCACCCTTTTCAAACTCTTTGCCTGCGTGCAACAGGTATATCTTGTCTTTGTGCTGTTTAGCTTTGTTCAGAAAAATAATAATACCCGATGCAGAGGTATTGTAAAACAGATTTTCAGGCAGGTAGATAACACCTTCAATCATATCATTTTCAACAAACCATTTGCGGCATTCTTTTTCTTTATTGCTGCCCTGGTTGACGCTGCCGCGGCTGGCGGCTCCCGTATCCAGCACCACGGCTCCCCTGCCTGTATCGTTCAGGCTGCTGTAAATATGCTGAATCCAGCCCCAGTCTATCTTACCCCCGCAGGGACCCGCAGGGAAGCGTTCCAATTCATCATCGATGAAAAAATCGTCATTGATATAAGGTAAACTGTCTTTGCTCTGGTTCCACATGGGATTGGCTACCACACGGTCAAACTTTTTTAGTTTGCCACCGTCTTTGAACTTGGGATTTTTCAATGTGTCGCCTATTTCAATTTCGCCCTCCATGTCATGTATCACCATGTTCATCTTGCTCATAGCCCATGTGCCAGCCGTAAACTCCTGGCCGTGCAGTTGAAGTGGTGCATACTTCTCTTTTGAGCGCAGCGCCATTTTTTCTTCCATCACCAGTTCGCATTTAATGAGCAACCCGCCGCTGCCGCAACAGGGGTCGTAAATTTCCATGCCAGACTCGGCATCCATGATCTTCGCCATGATAAAACCTACTTCTGTAGGTGTATAGAACTCTCCGGCACTTTTTCCGCTGCCCTCGGCAAACTTGCGTATCAGGTATTCATAACTGCGCCCGATAATATCGGGCTCCACATCCTTCAATCCCAGGCGCTTTTCCGATATTTTTTCAATGAGTTTACTTAAACGGTCATCGTCAATATCACGCTGCCCGTGTGTGGTAGCGTTAAAGTCAATACGGTCAATGATACCCTGCAGGTCTTTGTTCTCTTTGGCAATTTTACGAAGATTATCGGTGAGTTCCTGCCCGATTTTATCTGACAGCGTTCTGATTACATCCCATGTTCTTTCATTTTCGGGGTCTTTGGGCTTAATGGGCAGATAAAACCGCACCAATTTTTTATCATGGTCTACCAATTGCAGGGCTTTTGTTCTGCTTTTTACTTTCTCTGCTATGCGGTCTATCTCATCGTCAAACACATCGCACAGTCGCTTTACAAATATTAATGGCAGAATAAATTCTTTAAACTTGGGTGCATCTGCTGCGCCTCTTATACTGCAAGCAGCACCCCAAATCCAGCTTTCCATGGATTTTACTTTTTCGCCGTTTTCGTTTGTTTTTACCATTTATTGTGCTTCCTTTAATAAACTGATAGGGTGCATTTTTGCATTTTGATGATAAAATAATTAAAGTGTTCCTCACCTACTTTAAATAAAGTCGAAACCACATATATTTCTTTCTGGTGTAATTCCACTAACCGATTATAAAAAACGGGATTAAATATTTATGAGACAATTGCGCCCATTTTTATCGGCTAATTAGGTTGAGCCCATATTATCATGAAAATTGTTATAGGGGGTTATAAAGTTCTACGGATGCACAAATTAGCCGTCCCGCAGCCCCAACCTCGCTACACCCGAATAAAATAGTGCCAAATGGCCAGTACTTCAGCATTAGCTGATAAATATAATTAAAACTGAGGTACTGGAAAATGAAAAGGAAGCAGGAAAAAGAGCGATATGATAGACTGTCTTTTAAGACACTGGACCGGCAGTTCCAACAAGAAGCGATTGATGGATTGAGCTGTTCACCACTGGAGGCAAAAGCATTTACCGCGATTGTTAAAGAAGTTTTTTAGAGAAAAAAGATCCGGTACAGGTAGCAAGAGAGACCGATCACAGTCCGGAAGCCGTGGGGAAGTATTGCCAGCAGTTTAATAAAGTGAAGGGGGGTGTAGAAAATGAGAGGGGTAAGGGGGGGAGATAAGGATTGTTCCCTGAATGAAAGCTCACATAATAGATGAATACATAAAAATTATGGAGGAGCATAATGCAACCTTCCCTCCTTAAGTGGTACTGGCCAAATGGCACAACATGAATTCCGGTGCATCCGGATCGTAGGTTGTCCATCGGTTCAATTCTGTGGTTAGAATAAAAGTTTTCGCAAATGAGCACTACCCACATCCTCTTCTTTAATTTTATCAATGCTATAATGTGTTAGAAGGGCTAAATCATTACTTCCAATCACACTATGATGTAAAGCATCAAAAATATTTTGCACATCACAAATAATCACAATCTTCTTTATGTCATCGCTTTTTCTTTTACTTTCTAACTCGCTCTTCATTCCCCTAAGCTGAAGAACAGTAGCAGCACTTAATTCTCCAGACTTTAACTGGACTATGAATAAGGATGGAGTCCCTCCAGCCCACGAAAATTCATAACTTTCCCCCATTAATTCTTCACAATCATTTCTTTCTCTTTCGTTAAATCCGTTGGCATTAAGTGCGGCATCCAGATTTCTCCAGATTTCTTCCTTTACCCGAAGATCTTTAGAGATACTTACTGGCGTATCGACATCCTCTTTGGGCTGTGTTCCTCTCTTAATATCGGCGATGAAACCTATAATGGCGATAATAGTTACAGCAAAAATAGCTGTGACTCCTTGAAATGTAGGACGATTAAAAGAAACTACTGCAAGTATTACTAACGCCACGAAAGCGCCCAAAGAAATAGGGGTTTTTATCTTAGCAGCTATATTAGAGAGGCTTTGTAAGTTAAGAATGGGCATTTCCATTTCCTATCACCTATTAATAAATTCTTTTACTTTACTGACTGCTTCAACGGGAGAACCACTAATCAATTGAATATCTAACCCAGATGCCAGCCGGGACGTATTCTCATCAGGCTCTTCATGGGAAATAATGATTGGCTGTGCCTCAAAACCACTAACCATCCCTTTAATCAAAGCCACATCATTTGGTTTTATTTTATCCTTAGTCTCAATGAGGAAGGTTTTCCCTTTCCTTTCGAGTACAAAATCGGGTCTTAAAACGTATGATGATTGGTTAAGTAGTGGCGGCTCTTTTTTTATATCCATGTCGCGCATCTGATTTTCGATTTCTGATTCTACCATCATATGGTACTTCCGTGCACCTTGCATAAATGGTATCATTTTCATACACCTCACTTTATAATTTAGTTTGTAACTATTTAAACTTTATGATACTTGCATATTTAAGTCAACGACCCCGTTTTAGAAAAACGGGGCATCTTTTCATGCACATATGATTCTATCGACAGAAACAAGCATAAAAATGATTTTTTCATAGAGTTTTTGAAAAATTAACAGAACCTTTAATTTCCTTCCAAATAGCTCCTAAAATAGTTGCAATTTTTTCTTTGTTTATTTTCCAATTAACCTCATCCAAACTATTATCTCTACACGCAAGATGAATTTGATAAATAACATCTCTTAATTTTTGGGGTGATTGCGCTATGTTTTCAATAAAAAATCCGGATTTAAAGGATAAAATATTCTTAGGACCATCATCTGGAAACATTATCCCATCATTTCCAATTTTGCAATCAGTAGTTACAACGAAAGCAGGAATATCTTTTATGTTAAAATACTTTCTACATTCCTCAAATCCCTCATGATTGGGTACATATACTTTTATAAAAGTATCTTCTGTACGATCTCCTACATCCAAAAAGGTATCGTAAATTATCTTATCTCGTCCTTCTTTTTCAGATGAGAGCAAAACAAAGAAAAATGATTTGAACTTAAGCCTCGGTGGAAATCTACCTCCACTTCCACCTTGCATTGTCAAGCTTACCGCCAAACAAACAACTAATTTACCAAATTTCATTCTTCTTTTCCACCTCCCTTTTATATTGCTATTTATATCATCACGCCCCACTCCAGCACTCACACTCATATCACTCTTCTGTTTCACATTTCTGTTTGACATTTCTTTTATTACGTCCATTTTTGGCGGAATTCACTCCAATAGCTTCAGTTTGATTTTTTATCGGCCATATTCTCTTCAAATTATGTGCTATGCATGCCAGACTGAATGAGGAGTTTCATCATGACCTTTGGATGATATGCAGGACTGCCAGGGCCATCATATCGCCATTCGATACTTTTAAAGTCTATATTTTCTACTACATCATCTACAAGTCTACAAATGTGGTCTTCTTCGATTAAGTCAGCTATAGTCGGGGGAAATAGCCAATTTTGGTTGCGGAGTCTTCTTATGAATGCCATAATGTTTATATGTGGTTGAAAACATATAAAAGTATCGTAAAGCTGTTTGATTATGGAATTATGGGACCGCCTCTAAATTCCGGGGCATCCTTCTGAGCAGACTCGAACTTTGTTCGAGATATATTTTTTTATATTTTAAAAGGATAAAAGTCACTATACCCCGTACTTAACAAGGCCTGTAAGTAAGCGCGAGGCATGTAACCCAAGTTCCTCTGTATACATTCATCATAGGGTATATAAAGGTTTTTCTATTTTTTCCGCATGAAAAAATATTTTATTGGATTTGTATAAATCAGTAGCAATGAACAAAAAGCCAGGGATATTATTGGGAATCGCTTTGGTGCTTCTCTTTGTAGGGATAGCGATGGCAACTTCATTCGCTTCTCCTGATGAAGAAATATACGCCTTTGACCAAAACCCACCCGGAAGCGATAAAGGAAGCGAATGAGTGACCCTTTACACTCCCGCAAACACTAATTTTATTAACTTTTTGCCCTCATTGTGCAACTTGAAAAACTCTTCCCAAACCTTATTTCATATTTGCTTCGCTTTCCCCTAAGTTACTTATACTTTTAATGAGATTATGAGTTTATGCTGAAAAATAACAGGAAAGATGAGATGGGCGCAGTAAAAATAATAGCCCCATTAGTTGGCTTCATCTCGGATGTTGAAACGCTAGATTTTGGTGAGTTTGTAATATGCAAGGTGCTAACAGAGAATTTGCATAATTTCCTCCGATCCATGGGGATAACAAGAGGGATATCAGATGAGATGGCCCCCCAACTCCTGTCTAACTACTTACTATGTTATGAGTACTCTGTAGAAGAGAATGATAGAGTCATGAATCCTCCGGATAAAACTTCGAAGAGAATTGAAAATTTAGTGAAGACTTTTAGGCTTTATAAATCAGGTACTGTGAGAAATTATTTTTATATACTAGTGCCTAGCGATTTTACCGGCGGTTACATGACTAATAGGTACATTACCCAAGGGGGTTTTTTGAATTACCATTTTTCATCATCTGAGATTAAAGATTTCTTAGAGTTTCAAAAAATTCTTACAACGCTTATTCCAAATGAATGGAATAAAGACAACAGATATATTGAGATTGCTATTAGATACTTCAACTTCGCCAATGAGAGGGATAGTAACGAGGATAAAATGGTTGACTACATTATTGCATTGGAAGCTCTATATTTAAATGGAGATCATGGAGAATTTACATATAGACTTGCACACCGTGCAGCATCAATGCTGGGCAGCACTTTTGATAGAAGAAGAGTGACATTTGAAAAAGTCAAAGATGCGTATAACCTAAGAAGCAAGATTGTTCACGGAAGTTCCGACCCGAAAAAAAGAGAGATTACCAACGAAGATGTAGAGAAAGTGAACAACTATGTGAGAATATCAATAGTCAAGTATTTGAACTTGAACAAAACGCATAATTCAAAAAAGTTAATTCTAGAAAAGATTGATGAGTCTTTGTTTGGTGAAGCTAGTTGGGATACGCTTCAAAAAGACGCAAGGGCGTTTTTAGCGTGCCGTGCCGAGAATGAAGGTAAGAAGTGGTAGTTGCGCTTTTCTAACCACTTATCTTATGAGGATTTTGATTTACCCCTCGTAACACTCTCTTCTCTATATACTTTTGTGGTATTTCCGCTTGTTTTTTGGGGTTTTTCAAAATCCTCTAAAGTCAATTGTGGGACAGCCTCTTAAGTACAAGGCCTGTACTTAAGCACGACCGCCATTGACTTAAACTATACTATTATTATCGACATGTCATAGTTATATAAAAGCTTTTCGATTTTTTATTATTGATGTTTTTCTCCAAAAAGTTTGTTATAGAGCGTTGTGTACCATGTTTTGTGAGTTTTTGCCTTTTCTTCATCTATCCCCAGAACCGTATCTGTCCTCTCGTAACCCTTCTGCCCTGATATATACATCGCCACCACTTCCTAGCCATGCCCTACCGATTGCGAAGCAGCGAAGCATTTTTGGTCAAACTTTTTCTAAAAGTTTGTTGATAAAACTTTTTTGAAAAGTTTTATGATAGCACGATGGTGCCCACAGGTGTCCCGGGCACCACACCTTAAGCTGTGGAAATTAATCCCTTAACAGTTTGCTACTCCTACCTTTTATCCGCTTCGCTATCCAGCTAACCGAATATTTCGGCGGGTATTTTATTTATTGCATTCATGCTTATATTCGCACCCGAAAAGATTTTAATGGATGCGTACGCTCTTCCAACGAGGATGTAACGTTGCCGAGATATTTTTTTGCGATTGTCACAGCACCTTTAATCTCCGCCTCTGTTGGTCTCCGTGATATATTGCCAATAGGGACGTATCGTATGATTTTATATTTTATTTTAGTTCCAATGCCCGCTAGGAACTCAGCTATTTTCTCTATCTCATCTTTATCGATAATGCCCGGAATAAAGACGGTCATCACTTCAAAATCCAATTTACTCCTGTTTAGTTGCGCTATTGCATCAAAAACCATCTGATTTGAGCATCCTGTATACCACTCGTGTAATTTAGTCGTATATGCCTTGAGGTCTATATGAATCTCCTTTAGACATGTATTCTCCATTTCTCTTATGAACGCACTATCTAAAAGCGAGCCATTAGTAGTGAGGATTGTCTTTGTATCGTACATTTTAATAAACTCTAACAGCTCTCTTCTGTATAGCGTGGGTTCTCCACCGGCTAACAT
>QBUN01000383.1 GCA_013180565.1 Candidatus Methanophaga sp. GoMg3.2
CCTTTTATTTAACTCAGATTTCAGCTCTATAAGCTTTGACTGACGCACAACTTCGCTTCTCACGATTTCGCCTATCAACCTCAGATTCTGAACGCCCTTTATCTCTACACGTGCACCACCTTCGATAGAGACGTTTATGTCCTGTCTGATAGTACCTAATCCGCGCTTTACATTGCCCGTGGAGCGAAGTATCATACCTAATTGCTCTGCCACTTTCATTGCCTGCTCGGCCGTTTTTATATCCGGTGCGGTGCATATCTCTACAAGTGGTATACCCAACCGGTCTAAGGAATAAACAACGGCATCGCCTTCTGCATCTATCTTCTGTGCCGCATCTTCTTCTAGGCAAAGCGAATCTATCCGGATGGGCCCCTCTTCTGTCGAGAATAAACCCCCGGTTGCAACTAATGCCGTTCGCTGGAAGCCGCAGGTATTAGACCCGTCTATAACAATTTTACGCATTGTATGTATCTCATCTATGGGGTTCATGTTCAGAAGCAGGGCGACTTCTATGGCGATCTCAATCGCTTCTCGGTTCAATTCACGCGGTGGCTCTTCGTCATTTTCCACTAAACACGTGCTATCATAGCCCTTATAAATAAATGTTCGGCTATATTGCTCTTCCACACGTGCTGCTTCGTCCACCTTACCCATTTCGCTCTTTGACGCTCTCTGATACCGGCTAAAGGATAATATTGTGTCTTTCTTGTCCCTCAACGTGGTGGGGCAATTGCAGAATAATTTGGTCTTCGTATCGAGCTGCTGGTGTATTTCTAGGCCTGCTTTTAAGCCTATCTTATGGTTCTCTGTTTTCATTTCTACGGCTTTAATTAATGATATATGTGTTCACTTAACTATAAAATAATAAAAAAAGCCACGTTAAGTGGCTTATCTTATCTTATCTCATACGCCCAAAGCTTTTCGCCATTTGAGCCTCTAAATGCCTCTAGCTTGCAACATCCAATCCAAACAGTTAAATCATTTGCACCATCGCCCGTTAAATCGCCCGCCGGTTCAAAAGTTACCACCTCTGAGTACTCTTTACTCCAAATCTCTTCGCCCTTATTCCCATTTACCACGGTTACATTAGTTGCCCTATTAATAAAATAGTGTGATTCCGCCATCTCCTCTGACATACCCAACACCACCTCATCTTTTCCGTCATTATTTAGATCCACTGGTACTCCAACTACACTAGTTGTAACAGATTTCTCCCAGAGCACACTGCCATCACGTCCATTTATTGCCATTATGATTGTTCTATCGCCATATAATGTTTCCGTTTCGATGTTTACAATTACATCAGTTCTACTTGCAGAAGTCAAATTTGCGGGAGTGGCAGACATACCCACCCATTCATCTATATCCCCTACGTAGTGTATGCTCCAAAGTTCCGTGCCATCGCATCCATTTACTCCAATTACTTCACCATAAGACTTCCCTGAAATTGGCTCCTTGCATGAGCTGAGAACTATGACAGCATCGGACTTATTATCGCCATTTAGGTCCCCTGCTGGCTGAGCATCTCCCCAACAATTAGGATATTTTCTTTCCTTCCATAGATCTTCGCCATTACATCCATCTACTGCCCTTATAGTTGTAATACTCTTGCCTGATCTGCTTATGGTTGTTACACTGAGCAACACGTCATTAGCTGAGTCTCCATTTATATCGCAATATAGACCGCTAACCATTTCTTCATAGAACCGTAGGCCTAACATTACTGGCAGAACCATCAAAACGGACAATAACATTATCGCCATCATTACTGTTGCCATTACAAATTGTCTTTTCATTTTTTCATCACCCCCTATTTTCATTCATTTAATTATTGCATCCACTATTTATAAATTCTTCGATAATTGTGAAAACAGGAAAGAGAAAAATAAATATAGTACTATACCCTATATACAATTAGAAACATGAACCCCAGGACATTTTTAAAAGTAATGATTTTACTCATGCTTTTCCCTTCCTTTATTTGCCTTTTTCTGCCAGACACAATTGCAAGCAGCTATACAAAGATAATGATCCCCTTAGCCCTTCTTATAGGTGCTGTACTCGCGATATGGGTTGCATCAACTTACAAAAAAGAGCTTCAAAAAGCTTTCATTTTCCTCGCTCTTTTTCTCTTTCTTATGATGCTTGCGAACATAGACTACTTAATGAACTTATTGCGTCTGGAGCTTGGTGACTTATACCCCGTGTTTGTTTTATTCATGCAGTTGACTACCTACGCAATGCTGGTTATTTTTTCCCTTTATATACTGAAGGTGACGGAGTTGCGGGAAATAGACATAAAGGGACGGATTGCAATAATGGCTGTGCTCTTCTTCGGTATACTAATCGTGCTGTATCGTGTCCCCTTGGAGCTTCCGCAGATATTCGTTTTCCATTACGCAGATGCGTATACAATCTCTTTGTTGCTCATTCGTCTCCTCGATGTAGCAATAGTAATAATGCTGATGCCAGTAGTGATTTTGTATGCGAAACAGATGAAATTGGAAAGAAGGGAGAGCATAACCTTCACTGTGATAATATGTGGGATAATACTGAGTTTGACTATTGCTTATGTATACGAAATCGTTTTTGGCGTTCCTTTATACGTAATTATCCATGCATTCTACCATACAGGCTCGATTCTTGACGCTTTATATCTGTTTAGTTACCTTATCATAGCTGTTGGATTATATGTACATAAGAAGTATGATGAATGGGGATTCAAGAGGATAGAGAAGGCACTTGTGGGAGGTTAAAATCAAATGGATGCTGAAAGAGAAAAAGGGATGGGTATGGAAGAACTGGTTGATGAAGTTTGGAGGGTCTTTTATGATAAGCTGAAGAAGAAAGAAGTGCCAATGGTGCGTTCAAAATTTGGTGACGAAGTGAATTTATTCGTTCCTCAGATGAGGTTGCTATTTCCGATGTGTGCAAATCCCAGCTTTCCTAAATCTATTTATACCTCTTCCTTTCTTGGAGCGAAAAGAAACGCTTATCCAATAATGAGAAAACTTGATATGCCACCAGACTTCTGCTGGAAATTTGAATTCTGGACGAATGAACGAGCTTTTGAAGTATTGAGCAAGGTCATAAATGGCATATTTAGAACGATAATGAGGACAAACAAAGAAGGGCTCTTGAGCGTAGAGAATGCCTCTACTGATCCTGAGGAGATAAAAATCTTATTAACGTTGGATGAATGTGTAGAATGCTTAGGAATAGAGGCTAATCATCCCATTTGCTTCTATCATGCAGGTACACTTACAGGCATCATATCTGCGCTGTTGGGGAAAGAACTCGAGGGATATGAAACGGAGTGCTGTGCTACGGGTGGAGAAAAATGCGAGTTTTTTATAGGTAATAAGGTAGGGAAAGAGAAACTTGAAGAATATCTAAATCCAGGAAAAATTGAATTCTCGTTGGATAAAAGATTTGAAATGGCGTTAGATGAAAAAATTCTCCGCCGCAGCTTTGGAAACGAAACGGACCTTAGATACTTTCAATTAGTGATCCTCAATAGTCTTATTCCTAATCCAAAGATGTTTAGTGAGTCAAGCTACGAGATAGGTGTAGAATACGGCAAAAAATTGGTACCCATTCTGGAGAAACATTATAACAAAAAAGGGGAAGAGTTATTTGATGGGATCTCACAATACTTCGGGTTCTTAAAACATTTACAAATAGAACTAAAAAAAGGTGCTGTTGAAATAAGGGCTGCGGAGGTTGCAGAAATTTCCGGGTTGGCAAAAAATGAAGACCTTCTTAGATTCCTATTTGGTGAATTAGCGGGGATTCTGTCGGTAGTAACAGAAGAAAAGGTGGTATATACTAACAATACATTTGAAGACGATACTTTGATAATAGAATTTGAGAAGCATAGCAAAAAAGAGTTCTAATCCCATAAACCATCGGAAACATCTTTTTCTTCCTTTTCTTCACTGTATCTCTCAATATCCTTCCTCGCATACTCTATTTCATTTGTTATGAGATCAAACTCTTTCGTTCTCGATTTGTATTTCAATGTTTCTTCTTCTATCTTCAATAAACGATCAATAATACGTTCTGCACCGGTTCTTTTCGGTGTCCCCCACACCAATTTATCTTTGGCAGAGGAGATCCCCATTTTGTATATTGAGTGAACAGACTGATGCAGGAGATCTCTGATCTCAAGTTTTACTGCAAAAAGAGCGATACGCTCTAACAATCCCGCTGTTCCCTCTATTACATCATAGCACCTATTTGTCATCATCGAATTGAGGAGTTCAGAAACAGAATTCCCCATATACTTTAACATTTGATAGTTCTTTAATCGGTACAATTTGTCTGCGGTGTCGTGGTAAAGCGTGAAAATTTCTACGAGTATCTCTTCATTCCCCCTTTTGTATATGATTAGCTTGCCGTTTTCCGTTTTAACTTTTAACTCGTGGGTTCTACCATCAGTGATTTTTAGGGTTGCTTTTTCTTTCTTCTCATCAACTATTATTTTGGCTGAGTTTTCATCCTTACGGATGCTGATGGTTTTGCCGTCATCAGATTTGAGGATTTCTGCATTTTCCGTCCAGTCAATATCGAAATCATCCCTGAGGAACTCTTTGAGTTTCTCGTCATCGTCGCCGGGAACGCTGTCCATGCTAAACAAATACCCATTTTTTATAATCATTCTCAGCATGCCATGCAACGAAGCTATCATTTGTTCTGTTGCGACATCATAATCCTTCAAGACCTTGGAGCCGATAATCTCAATGTATTCTAGTGACCTTCTTGCGCTGACAGTCCAGTTTTCAGCTATTGCATGCTCCCCCGTCATGCCAAAAGTTTCTAATACCTGAGCCATCGAATCGTCATCCGCTTCTATGATAGCTTCCCTTCCGATACGGTGGATATGTTTCAGGAAGTATGGTGATACATAAACCTCGTTTTCTTCTTTTAAAAGTCGCTTATAGCACAGGTATATCTCCTCAATACCGAACCTTGCAGTTTCACGGTCTCCACTACTTATTGATTTTTCGATAATATCTCTAATTGCCAGCACCTTATCTGCTTTAATGGGTACTTGTGATTCTCCTTCTTTAATGTATCTTTCAATTGAATTTAGATAATCATCATCTATATTTGCCAGCAGGTTGCTTATCACTGGCTCTGGTCTGAGTCTGGCCATAGTGATGAAGAAATAAGGAATGATGATGATAAAACAGAGGAATGTAAGAAGCATTGATATTTCCACCCATATCTTGGGTACTGAAGAACAAAGCCCTAAATCCAACCAGCCGAGCATGAATACATTATAGAACATGCTTCCTAAGTATATGATAATTACAGCCCAGAAAGTCAAGCTCTTGATGTGGATTTTCATGATGCGATGCGTATATTTCTGGGATGCAAATCCCACAGCCATTAAGGAGAGAGAAATAACGATGGCAAATATGGCTGAGAGTCCTTCAACGCCTACTCCATCAAATATCCTACCAGCGGTCTCGGTATCTGTAGATGCGAAATTTAAAAATTCTTTCCAGCAGAGCGATATAAGCAGGGCTAAAATGATGAAAATCGAAATAATCATGATTCTTTCCTTATTCTCCAGTGTAAATCTGTTCATTTTCATTGTTGTGCTCTAAAAGGGTTACGCTTTTCTTCGTCTCAGCACCCAATATATGATTGATACAATTATCGCCAGAGCAACAATTGCCACTATTATCTTTATGGACCCGCCCATATCCGGAAACGGTGTTGGAGACACTGTCGGAGACACTGTCGGAGACACTGTTGGTGGAGGTGTTGGAGACACTGTCGGAGACACTGTTGGTGAAGGTGTTAGAGATTCTGTGGGTGTGGGAGTAGGTGGCGGCGGTGTGGGCGTCCAGCCAGTTATAGCGAAAAGAGAAAATCCTTTTGTCTCCGCAGAGAAGTAGAAATAATCGTCATCTTCTTTTATTTTCGCGGGTTCCAATTCTTCCCAATCCTTTGCATATCTGTACAGCGTTATTAAGTCAGCATTGACATCGTTAATGACTGTCCATGACTTGTGAACCATGAAGTGTATAGTTGTGGAGTGGATGTTTTCGGGTTCGAGGTTAGTGTAGATGTTAAAGTAGCTGTATAGAATTCCCGGCGGATCAGGAATTTCTGATGGCTTGTCTATCTTTTTTAGCGCCACTTTCGCATTTATTTTCATGCGCTTCAAGTCAATTGATATCTTTGTTATATCATGACCGAGCCATTCAAAGTTGAAGATATTGATGCCCCGGTTAGCAAGGGGGATGATAAGCTCCTCTGGAAGGTGACGAATCCTACCGTCTCTCCCACCATCCACCGGTGGTTGAGCGAGGAGTGCATATACACTAAAATGAGAGATATTACCCCAGACATAATTTTCCATATGATTGATACCACTGATGGGTATGTCCTCCCATCCTGGTGCATCTGCAGTTTCGTTGAAATATCTGAGCTTTAATGAGCTCTCATCGAGCGCACCAAGCTCGTTTTGGTTATAATTTACACTTATATTCACCCAACTTTTGCTATTATTCAAATTCTCACTGGCGTCGGCATATACATAGCCGCCTACGTTATTGGTGAACTCAGGAATACCATTTGGCGGGATAGAGGACTTTTGAACGCTCATAGACCCTGCGAAATAATCCTTCTTTGCACTAATATTAAAGCAAATGCCCGAATTTGTGGCATTTATCTCAAGGGTTTTATTTATTATGCCTACGAGATTGCTAGGTCTATGATCCGATCCAAGTATAATATCATAAATACGCGTTTTGTTGCTTATTTCATATCTTATCTCGTTTAGGGTTATGTTACCACTAATGATATCTCCACAGAAGACAACAGCATCCTCCACTATAACGTCATCTAAAAATGTACTAACTACTTCACTATTAGTGATTACTGAGCACGTTATGGTAGAGTCAGAAATAGTTGAGTTTATAATACCAGATGTATCTATAATCGAGCTATTTATTGAAGAGGTTATTATTGCAGATTTGGTTATTTTTGGTGAATTTATTAGCACTGAATCAACTTGTCCGAGAACGATTGTCCGAGTTTCAATAATATCTTTCACCGTATTATCATGCCTTGAACGCACAGTTACTTTTACTGTGTAAATACCAGGTTCGGTATCACAGACATTCAGTATTATTGTCTTGACACTCAGTTTTAGCAGCTTGACTCTAGTTTGCGGTATTTCGACTTCGGTGATTGTTGAATTAATTGAAATTTCTCCGGCACCAAGAAAGATACTGCCCGTATCCAAACTTGATATTTCTGGATTGTCCGTGCTGGATAGAACCAAATCGAATGTATCGGGAGAATTGCCAAGATTCTCTGCTACTATATAATACTTTGCATTTGTTGCGGGTTCAGCAGTTTGTAAAGATGGAGTAAGAGTCTCCTGGAGATACAACCTAACCCCGCGGATTATATCCTCCTGTGTGTACCACGTATTATTAGTAATGTTATTGCCCGTAGAGGAATAGAGAAAGACATCAAAATAGTAGTTCGATTCTGCGGCATTATTGATAATCTCATTCTCATTTGATGAATATACCGAGATCCCGAAGTAACTGGAAGATACCTTATTGTTGGATATTTTGTTTAATCGTGAATTCGACAAATAAATACCGTCATAGGTATTAAAACGTGCAGAATTGTTAACTAATATATTATTAGTAGAATTTATCAAAGAGAAGCCGGCGATTTCGTTCGATTCCGCACTGTTATTTATCAATCGTATCTCGCTTGATTTCTTTAGCCCAATACCACGTTCATTTAAATTGGCAGTATTATCGCTGATTGAGTTGTTGGTGGAGTTAAGCACAAAAATGCCAAATAAATCGCTTTTCGATATGTTGTTATTGGTTATAGCGTTTGTGTACTGTAGATCAGCTAACCAGATGCCGTAAGAATTACTAAGACTTACTGTGTTATTCACGATCTGATTATTGCTGATGTCAGCCCCCTTAATGCTTAAACCTATTAGATTTGAATATAGCTCGTTATTAGATATTATATTGCTGCCACATGAACGAAACAGTGCAATACCACTTGCATTATTGAAACAAGCAGAGTTGTTAGTTATAGTATTGTAGCTAGCAGAATCAGTTAGTTGAATCCCCGAGTATTTGTTGAAACATGCAGAGTTATTTGTTATCGTATTATTGCTCGGTGATCCGGGAAAGTCACTCTGCAACAACCAAATGCCTGTACCACCATTTGAATTGGCGACATTGTTGTTTATTTTGTTGTTGCTGCTAATGCCCCGTAACTCGATACCGCTATACCACTGCGTGTAACTAAAATTGTTATTTACTATTATGTTGCCACTTGAGTTAATAATGAACAAGCCCCCATTTTTATTAAAGGTGACCGAATTGTTGACTATAACATTGTTATCGCTTGGACCATCTAAACCCCATATGCTAATTCCCTCATCATTGCGGTCAAAATGGTTATTAGATACCGTATTGAAGCTTCCGCCACCGAACGGATAAAATATGAGTACACGTCTATTATCTCTCGCTGTGTTATTAGCTATCGTGTTATTGTCGCTTGAATCAAAGAATGCAAAGCCCGCATAAGAATTAGAATTTGCGGTGTTATTGCATATCCTATTCCCGCGAGAGCCCGATAACGCAATACCAATAAAATTAAAACTCACATTGTTCTCTATTATTATATTGTCGGTGGAAGAGAGGTGGATACCAGTTTTATTATCGCCCTTAGCGCCTTCTATTGTGAATCCGCTTAATTTTACGGAATCTGCAGTTATGGTAAAGACATGATCATTAGCGTTTACCGCCTGAACAATCGTATCCACGTAATTTCCGGTAGTAGCGCGTATTGTTACTGATTTGTTCACTTTCACGTTTTCCTTGTACGTTCCGGGATCTACTTCGATTGTATGGCCATCGGTTGTATTGGAATCATAAATCGCAGCTTGAATAGAAGAAAAGCCCTCGGACGTGTTCAGGTTGTGGACAGTAGGCATAGGTATGGCTATCACTTTGCTCGTTGAACTTATGGCACTGGAGTTATCGGTCACCGTTATTGTTACTGTATAATTACCCGTTGAGCGAAAAAAATGAGTTATTATACTGTCCGCCGTGCTTGTGATGTTTCCGTCGCCAAAGTCCCATTGGTACAATATGATAGCACCATCCGGGTCATAGCACGAAGAGGCATTGAAGGTGACACTTTTCTTTACTTCCGGTTCCTGAAGTGAGACGGTAAAATCGATAATGGGCAGCACGTTCTCCAGGACATAAAACGTGAAAGGTCGAATCAGTGGGTAGCTGTCGTTTTCACACCTGCCGCCTCTGCCCCACAAGGGATAGCCCGAGGCTACTTCGTATTTTCCTGGACTCAATCCCTTATAAAAGCAGTAGGGCTCGTTACCAACTCCATCGCTGTTAGTGTGTGCACTACAGTAGTCACGCCAGTAATTGCCGATATAGCCTGTGTATTGACTGCCGTTGTAGACATATGTTATCATTGATGATGAATTCCTGATGTCGCTCGAGCCCATAGTGTGGATGTCCTGGATGCTGTTATTCACGATAATATTACCGTGGGATTCCTCTTTTATCGCCGCATCGCCGGGATAGTGACCATTTCCGGTAGCCAAAAAACCGTCAACGGTGCAACTGTCTGCTTTTATTGTTAGTGCGTTTCCCGAGCCTTGGACATCTATGATTGTATCATTTGCGCCGTACCTTGAATAGAGTGTCAACCGCTTGTCCAGAACCACAGCTTCATTGTACGTCCCGTTCCACACTTCGAGAGATGCGACCGAAGATTCATCGCTCAGAATATCATCGCTTATAATGCTCCATACGCCATCTGTCGTATTACCGGCTGTTACATTCTCGTCTATCGCACCAGTAAAAGGCACGAGCACCAAAGCCAGTATTACGATCAGTTGCAATACACTTAGAAGAATTCCTTTTGCTGCTGCTTTCATCTCTCATTATCAACTCTACTGTAATAGATCATAATAGACGTATGGTTATCACTTTGCTCGTCGAACTTATGGCGCCGGAGTCATCGATCAACATTAATGTTACTGCATAATCAGCAGTTGAGCGATAATAGTGCGTTATTGTACTTTCAGTCGTGCTTGTGATGTTTCCGTCGCCGAAGTCCCATTGGTACAAAATGATGGCACCATCAGGATCATAACTCGAAGATGCATCGAAGGTGACTCTTTCGTTTACTGTAGGATCTGGTGGAGAGAATGTAAAATCGGCAATAGGTAGCACGTTCTCCAGAATATAAAACTTGAAAGGTCGAATCAGAGGATGGGTATCTTCTTCCTCGGTAAATTCGCTCATAAAGGGATCAGTCGGCCAGATTATTGGTTCGTAATCATCATCGAAGAAGTAGAACTCGTCACTACTATTGTCATCACCAAAATCGTAGCTCATGTTTAGATCTTCACCGCCAAGATCATAAAAAAATATATTACCATATGGGCCCGCTTCCTCAAACAATTCACCGGAAATGCCGTATGAGACATCACCAATTCCATCGCTGTTATTGTCAGCACCAACGTAGTCACTCAAGTAATTACCGATATAGCTTGTGTATTGACTGCCGTTGTAGGTGTAGGCACTCATGGAATTCCAGATGCTGTCTGAATCGTATGAGTTAACATTCATGCTATTATTTACGAAGTCGTTACAGTATATCCGATTGTTCGACGAATACGCCACGTGGACACCTGCCTGGAGGTTTTTGTAGATTTCATTGTTCGAGACCACGTTATTCGATGATTGCGAGATGTAGAGTCCATCCCCAATGTTATCGTAGATTTCGTTATTCCTGATGATGTTGTTTGAGCAAGCCATCATGTAGATACCGTCCATGTCGTTATGCCAGATTCCGTTATTCTTGATGATGTTGTTTGAGCAATCCGCTAAGTAGATGCCCTGCCCTTTGTTTTCGTAGCAGTAGTTGTTCGAGATCGTGTTATTCCAGGAATTCAACAAGTCGATGCCAGAGTCTATGTTCTTGGAGACTTTGTTGTTCCTGATCCGGTTGTCCGAAGAATCCGACAGGTAAATACCATCCTTGTTATTATCACCAATTTCGTTATTCGAGATCGTGTTATTCGCGGAATTCCACAAATAGATTCCGGCATGGAAGTTCTCGTAGCAGGTATTGTTCAAGATCAAGTTATTTGAGGAATCCGACAAGCGGATGCCAGAGTATTTGTTAGCGCAGCAGGTGTTATTCACGATAACATTCCCGTTGGATTCTACTTTTATCCCCGCATCGCCGGGATAGTGCCCACTTCCGGTAGCCATAAAACCGTCAAGGGTGCAACTGTCTGCTTTTATTGTTATTGCATTTCCCGAGCCCCCGACATCTACGATTGTTAGATTTGCGCCGTCCATTGAATAGAGTGTCAATCGCTTGTCCAGGACAACAGATTCATTGTACGTCCCGTTCCACACTTCGATTGAATCGCCATAGGCAACGTTCGAGTTGTCTATTGCCGATTGTATTGTCCGGAAGTTTGCACTTTTATCTGTTGGATGTACCGTCCATGTAGTTGGACTGTCGCCGAGAGATGCGAGCAAAGAATCATCGCTCAGAATATCATCGTTTATAATGTCCCATACGCCATCTGTCGTATTACCTGCTGTTACATTCTCGTCTATCGCACCAGTAAAAGGTGTGAGTATCAAAGCCAGTAGTAGAGTTATAAGCGATACACCTAGAAGAATTTTTTTTGCTGTCTTCATAGCTTTTTATCACATCCTTCTTGTTCTTGTATATTAATAATTATTTCTATAGCATATAAGTATTTATAAATGCTATTTCTCTCATTTCGCACATTCCGATATAAAAGGTCCAAAAAAATCTCTTACACCTCATATACACATTTCTTCTTTTCACGTTATTAAGAAGTTACTCTGCCAAATATGGGAATAGATCCCATTAAGCCATTATTTATTTTATTGAAGTTTTTACGTCCAATATCTTCAAACATACCCTCACAAGCATTTTCGAGTGAAAAAAGACATTTTGGATGGTATATTCTCAATAACTAAGCAGATAATACGTCTAAAAACACAGAACAGGCGTACGACAATACCGGCACAAACTCATGGGATAACGGTCCGACAGATGGTGGCAATTATTGGTCCGATCATAGCTGTATTGAAAATCCAAGCGACTGGTCTCTACCTTATTCTATTGATACCGACAGTATAGATCGTTATCCTTTCCAAGATCCTAATAGGTGGTAAAAAGAGGACTATCCGCTGCTTCTTGCATCACCGCTTAATACTTCGATCTGCACCTCAACGTTATCCGAACGCTCTTTAATTTGAAACAAGGATTTTACATACATATTTAGCGTAATGTCCACGGTCATATTACATGAAAGGGCCTCACTACCGTCTCTTAAACCGCTTCTCTATCTCTTTTTTTGTCAACCGGATCATTGTTGGTCTACCATGCGGGCATGTAAAAGGTAGCTTCGCGTTTCTC
>QBUN01000382.1 GCA_013180565.1 Candidatus Methanophaga sp. GoMg3.2
TAACCAATATTTCTGGCCAACTCGATGAAAAAGAGCAACAGATCAATGAACTCAACGCTGCTGTTCAGGGGAGGAACGAACATATACAGAATTTTGAGAGACAAATAACCAATATTTCCAGTCAACTGAATGAAAAAGAGCAACAGATCAATGAACTCAATGGTACTGTTCAAGGAAAGGATGAGCAGCTAAGGAATTTGGAGGGGCAAATAACTGATTTTTCCGGTCAACTAAAAGAAAAAGAGCAACAGATCAATGAACTCAATGGTGCTGTTCAAGGAAAGGATGAGCAGCTAAGGAATTTGGAGGGGCAAATAACTGATTTTTCCGGTCAACTTAATGAAAAAGAGCAACAGATCAATGAACTCAATGGTGCTGTTCAAAGAAAGGATGAGCAGATACAGAATTTGGAGAGGCAAATAACTGATTTTTCCGGTCAACTAGCGGAAAAAGATAAGAAGATCGATGTGCTCAATGTTGCTGTTCTGGGGAAAGAAGAGCAGATAATGGATTTGGACGAGCAAATAACCGAGTTTTCTGGTCGCCAGAAAGAGAAAGAGCAGCGGATCACTGAGCTCAATGTTGCTGTTCTGGGGAAAGAAGAGCAGATAAGGACTTTGGAGGGGCAAATAACCAATATTTCTAGTCAACTAAGAGAGATGGAAGGAAGAATAAGGGAAATAGAGATGGAGAATTTGAGAATTGACAGCGAATTGAACTCGATAAAATCGAGCGTAACCTGGCGAACAGTAATGAAGTGGCATTTCTTAGTTGAGAAAGTACTGCTACAAGGGACGAGAAGGAGAAGATACTATGATTTAAGCATAATTGGATTAAGAACGATTACGAATGAAGGCTGGAAATGTTTTTGGTGGAAATATAAGCAGCATAGGAGTTCTAAAAAGCATACAGGGCTAATAGCTAAAAGCACAGAAGAAAGGCTATTAGAAACCGCCCGGGATAAAACGGAGCCATCAAACAATTCGTTAGATACTTTCAAGAGCTATAAATTGCTAAATTTTCTATCTCAACCGGGAGTTAACCTATCCTTCCCAAAATTCAAAGAACCTGTTGTCTCAATTATAACGCTAACGTTCAACAAGGTAGAGTTTACCTATCAATACTTAGAGAGTATATTAGCACACACAGACATTCCATACGACTTGATAATAGTGGATAATGGATCTCAGGATGAAACTACTTCGTTGTTGGATAGAGTAGAAAACGTTTCGGTTATAAAAAACAATGAAAATCTCGGATTTATAAAAGGCTGTAATCAAGGTGCAAGCAAAGCAAAAGGTAGATATTTACTATTCTTGAACAACGACATTAATGTTACCCCTGGCTGGCTTTCAAAGTTAGTAAGAACAATAGAGAACTATCCTAAATGTGGCGCTGTTGGCTGTAAATTGATTTGGCCTAATGGTAAATTACAGGAAGCTGGAAGCATAATCTGGAGTGACGGCTCTGCATTGGGATATGGTCGCGAGGGCGACCCGATGCAGCCTGAGTATTCATATCTTAGGGAGGTGGATTACTGCTCAGGTGCTTGCTTACTTGTTCGCAAGGATATATTCCAGCAGCTTGGTTTATTTGATGAGCGATATAGCCCCGCATATTATGAAGATTCAGATCTATGTATCGGGATTTGGGGACTTGGCTATAAAGTTCTCTTCCAACCTGATGTAGTAGTTTTTCATCATGAGTTTACAAGTAGTTCCTTTAATAAAGCAACAGCTCTTATGGCTACTAACCAGTCTAAGTTTGTTGCAAAAAGGAAAGATACACTCAGAGATAAATTAGATTCTTCTCCAAATAATGTATTATTCGCTAGGGATCTACGCCAGGGGAATAGGATACTTGTTATTGACGACAGAGTTCCTACACCATACCAGGGCTCTGGTTATCCCAGAGCATATCATATGTTGAAATTCTTAGGTGAATTGGGATATAAAGTGACCTTTTTTCCATTAGATAATGCAACTCCGTGGCAGCCGTATACTAATGAATTACAACAATTAGGCATTGAAGTTTTTTATGGCGATAATTTAGATTTTATTCGATTTGCTCATGATAGAACGGGATATTATGATCTAATTCTGGTAAGCAGACCGCATAACATGGAAATGGCGGTTGATGCAATCAAAAGATTCTTCTCAAATGCTGTTCTATTATATGATGCCGAAGCTATGTTCTCATTACGCGAGATACTAAAAGCAAAAATAAAAGGAATTAAACAGCGGGAACCGGATGCTGAACGTATGATTAACGGAGAGATAGACCTAATGAATAAAGCGGATTTAATTATGACGGTTTCAAGACACGAGAAAAAAATAATCGTAGAGAAGGGTAACTTGAACAACATAGTAGTTTGGGGACATCCGATAGATGTAAAGAACCCCAAGACACTTTTTCGTGAAAGAAAAGACATCCTTTTTGTTGGTGGATTTTTAGCTTCGGAATCTCCAAACGAAGATGCTGTTCTCTATTTTGCAAAAGAAGTTTTCCCTAAGTTACGTGAGGCAATTTCTTGCAGATTTTTCATCACAGGACTAAATCCGCCGGATTCAATCAAAAAACTTTCATCATCTTCGGTTATTGTGACGGGATATGTTGAAGACCTTAGAGAATACTATGAGAAATGCCGTGTTTTCGTTGTGCCACATAGGTATTCAGCGGGCATTTCATGGAAATTGCAAGAAGCTATGAGTTATGGGATACCCGCTGTGGTTTCACAATTAACAGCTTCTCAACTTGATTTAACGGATGGTAACGAAGTTTTGATAGCAAAAAACACTGACGAATTTGTACAGAAAATTATAAAAATATACCAGGATGAGAAGTTGTGGTATCAGATACAACAAAATGCCTTAAAGTATATACAAAGAACGTGTAACTCGGAAACCATGAAAACCGCATTGAATGAAATCGTTAAGAATGGATTGCAAACAAAAAAACAAAGGGTACGGTAAAAATGAAAATTAGAACTGAAGATGAAAGCATATCTATTGATGATAAAGAATTAAGGCAATTTATCAAGAAGTCGTTTCCGTTTTGGCAAAGCTTAGGCATTCACATACTGCCCCTTGATTATTATCATCCTATCCCTGATACAAGAACACTGAGCGATGATTTATGGTTAAAACAATCAGACCTCGTAGGAATTGATATCAATGAAGAAGGACAGCTTAATCTTCTTTTTGAGTTTTCTACTAAATTCAGCATTGAATATGAAACTTTTCCAAAAAACAAGACCACGATTCCTCACCAATATTATGTTAACAATGGGATGTTCGAATCTGTTGATGCCGAGATTTTATATTGTATGATCCGCCATTTCAAACCAAGGAAGATTTTCGAGGTCGGATCTGGTTATTCAACTTATTTGGCTGCTCAAGCGGTTCTAAAAAATAATGGGGGGGGTGATGAGTGTGAATTAATAGCTTTTGAGCCATACCCCAATGAGGTACTAAAAGCGGGCCTCCCGGGTCTATCGAAATTGATACCAAACAAGATAGAAGATGTTCCATTGTCAATGTTTAATGAATTAAGTGCGAATGACATTCTTTTTATTGATTCGAGCCATGTCTTAAGAATTGGTGGTGATGTCAAATATGAATACCTTGAAATATTACCAAGACTTAAAAAGGGGGTGATTGTTCATTCTCATGACATATTTTTACCTGCTGAATATCCTAAGGTATGGGTGCTAGAAGAGCATAGGTTTTGGAATGAGCAATACCTACTTCAGGCCTTTTTGGCTTTTAATACCGCTTTCGAAGTTATGTGGGGTGGAAGTTACATGCATTTTAAACATCCAGATAAGTTGGAATCTGCGTTTACGTCATATAAGCGGGAAGAAAGATGGCCGGGAAGTTTTTGGATGAGAAAGGTTAAATGAGAAGAATAGAAAAAGAGATACGTTACTGCAATATTTTCTCATCTTTCTTTTTGGATATATAGCTATATTTATCTGCCTTTTTCTTCTGATTTCGGATTGTTTGACAGCCACCTAACCACATCCACCCACATAAAACCGCGAAGAGTCTTAAAAAATCGAAAAGTTTATATTCTCTGAGTTTTAGATATACAAAAGAGGTTTAGCTTAAATATGGTTAACATCGTCAAAGGCATTATTCCACAAAGGGTGAAAGGGTTTCCACGGGACCTTTTGAGGATAACGGGACTCTATAAGTGCAATAATCAACTTGAAAAACATCTCCTTGAATCGGCGGAATATTTTTTGGGAAACTTGGGGGAAATGGAAACAGCTCGCGGATACTTTGAGCAACTAGAATATCACGGTGGCAGACTTACTATTTCTGGATGGATGCTGCACCCCAAAAGGCATTTCAATTCCTTTGCAGTATACATCAATCAACACAAAGTGGAAGAGGCGATGACGAAGGAAAGAAAAGATGTTGCGAATGTTTATCCATTTATTTCCCATGCAAAGGATTCAGGTTTCTTTTTCAATCTTCATACTGACCTAAAGGAGATAGGGAGAACGATTGATATATGCATTGTAGGGATCTCAGAAGGAAGAGAAATTGCAAAAATAGAGACCTGGTATCGGACCGACATATACTCTTCCCTCCCTGCTCCACCCCCCCATCTCACTTTAAGGGTTACAGGCTGCGAGGTTCCTTCTGTATTCCTGACCTCAGGTATGCAAATCTATAGAGATTTTTGGACAACGGTTTGCAAGTATAAGGACCCCCTCTCGATCAAGAGCATGTTGGACTGGGGGTGTGGTTGTGGCCGGATCACCGGTTTTTTCTTAAAATTCTCCCAAATCCCCAAAATCTGTGGTTGCGATATCGATGTCGAGGCCATTGCATGGTGTCAGGATAACCTCAAACCGGCAGAGTTTTCTGTGGTCCGACCCCATCCACCCACTGCCTATGCTGACCACGCATTCGATCTCATCATCTCCCTTTCTGTCTTTACCCACTTATCCAGAGAAGTTCAATTTTTATGGTTGAGAGAGATGCAAAGGATCTTGGCACCGGGTGGGCTCTTTCTGGCAACAGTTCATGGCGAATTTGCCACCCTGTTAAAATTCCCAGGAAAGGATATCAAAGAGTTTCTTAAAGATGGCATTTATGATGTCTTAGAGGATGGGAGTTTAGAAGGCGTCGCACCCGGCGGATATTATCGCGCAGTTTTTCAAACGAAGGAATACACCCTCAAAGAATGGTCCCGCTATTTTGAGATTCTTGAATACAAAGAAGGGGGAGTAGGCCATAATCAGGACGTAGTTGTCATGATGAGGCGTGACCCCAAGCGTGATAAATCACGCTAATATGCTCAATAAAGAGTGCAGTATCGACCAAGTGACGTTTTTACAAAAATATGAAAAATTAGGTTGATGTAATGTTTTGAAACGCCAGGCTCAAACATCTACTATCTTCGCTATTTAGTTCTGGGATATCATAAGGTCTTTGGCCCCCGCCAGGGGTATAATATCTTAAGATGTTTTCGCCCTCTTTTAATTTCAATGCCATTTCAATCTCAACAAAACCTGTTGGGATCTCTTGTTCGTGAGTTAATTCATCATTCAAATAAACGTGCAGACTTCTCGGTTTATAGAAAGCTACGACTCTAAAAGACAAATTGGAATGTCTATTTTCTATCGAATGAATGATAATAGTAGCGTTGTTTGATGTCCACCGTGTGGAGATGTTATGCCAAGACTCGATACCATGCCAATTCTCATCCAATGTTAAAAATGACTCTAACGGTTCCTTTTTAACTTCATAGACTATCAAACTATCTTCATCATATAGTTCAGCTTTTTCTTTTAGTGTAGCCTGCAGTAACTTATTTGAAAAATCCAGTTGTTCTTTTGTCATATACGTCCTATGGAGGATAACATAGCGGATATTATAAAAATTCAAAATCGAAGATCCCATGTCTGTTATGTTTTGTTTTAAGATGTCTTCTCTTAATATCGGTATAGTCTTATCTAATATGCACAGATGCGATAACTGACTGATGAAAGGTGTCGAATCTAAGAATTTCATCGCGTAATTGGGTGTACGTGATACAGACCCACCAACAAGCTTCTTTTCGTGAATCGTTTGGTAGTACATGAACTCTGGAACCACATGATAGGGATCAAGATTAGGCACCTCAAGAATCGCATAATCTTCCGGGTCCTCGGCCATAGTATAATAAAAATTTGGTACATTTGCACTTGACATTGGATAGGGTATTGCCAAAAATTCAAAGAGGATCAGACAGGAAAAAACAACTGCTAAAACTGTTTTTTTATTCATTTTTAAAAATTTACCATTAAACTTTTTGAATATATAATTCAACCCATACCCTGCTAGCACCGCAAGAGATAACATCACTAATATATCCCAGCGGCTTGGAGCCCGTGCTATTGAAATAATAGGTATTTTCATTAAAATGACATAAGGCAATAAGATACTAGCGATATGATCGTTACAAGTAACACTAAAGACACCATTGATGTGTAATATAGGACCCAAACATAAAATAAAAAATATTAGTGCAGAAAGCAACCAGAATTTGATTTCTTTTGTTTTTACTTTTAAAATTGATACAAATGCTAAGAATATCACAGTATAACCAATAAATGTAGTATACTCTGCGGTATTGCCGGTAAAATTTTCATATATTGGTGCGACAAGTTCTTTAAATATTGGATGAAATAACGAAGGGATGAAAAACCCAAAAAGATCCGCAGAATAAGTAACAAATCCGCTTGCATACATATAATTAGACTTGACGATAAGAATTTCTTCTAAAAGTGGATACGCAAAAGGTGAGAAAATCAACCCGAATGTTATTACCATTATAAAAAGTCTTTTTAAAAAATCCTTTTTCAGTATGCTATATTTATCCACCCATAAATAATACAAAATATACATTAGCGTAAAAACAAGCAAATAAATAAGATAATAATAGCAGCATATTGCAGTTAAGAATAGAAAGAGTGCTGCATATATAGCATTAGATCTTTTGTCCTCTCTTACTGTTTTAATGAGAAATAGAACATAAAAAGGAATCCACTCAATTGACGTTAGATTTACATGACCAAGCGCATGTGCAAAATGATATGGGCAGAACATGAATATTAGCCCGGATATAAATGCAGCTCTTCTATCGCTGGTTAGATATTTGACCAATAAATACGTACCATATCCGGAGGCAATAAAAGAGAAAATCCAGAGGATATTATAAGCATTAATTAAGCCAAATGCAGATTGTAAGGGAATTGAAAATATAGAATTAAATGGTGTAACAGTAGAAAATGCTAGATTTACCCCTGTCGGATGAAAAATATAGGGGGCGTAATATGGACTGCAAAAACTCAATAATGCCTCTTTAAACCACCAGAATCCCCATATAAACTGATAAGCATCGCCACCTGGACCAGCTATTTTGTCTCTAGAGAACGCAACGGGATATGTAAATATCACCGTCAAGATTAAGTAGGCAATAGGAATTAAATAATCAATCCTGCTGTACTTTATACTCATCCTATCCCAAATTTTCATCTTTTTATAGCACCTCTTTTTTTTTATCCTTTGCCTATCATAATTTTTATATGCCCTTCATCTCTACGTCTTACTGATCATAAAGCATCCAACTACCACAAATGCAATCCCAACCCATCTTAATAAGGTTATGCTTTCTTTAAGAAGTACAAATGCCAGGATTGCAGTTATCACATAAGCCAAACTGAGTAAGGGATACATATAGCTGACATCTAAGGTTGATAATGCTCCAAGCCATAGGATGGCGGATATTGCATACAATAATAGTCCAGAAAGGACATAAACATTTGTAAGTATACAAAATAGTGTATTTATATTAACAAACCCTTCAATGGTTTTTATTTCGCTAATCTGAATCATGCCTGCCTTCATCAGTATTTGTCCAATCGCACCAAAGATAATACAGACCATCACTAAACATAGTGCAAACATGTTAATAACCTCCCATTTTTTATTTAACCTCATTTTCTCCTCGTTTTTTACTAATACAAAGTAGGCTGGTACCAAAAGGAAGATTGACATCAGGTGTAATGAGATGTGATTTGATCCTCAAAACAGACACAAAAACCATATTTGCGATATTTGGAAGTTCTTTAACATCCGTTTTAACTTCTTGTTCTTTCATTGCTTTTTTATCAACCTCATCATAACAATCGGCAAAAACAAAAAGAAGTTCCAATAATTCAAATTTATACATCTTTTCATATTCTGCTACTTCCATAATCTCACCTTCAACAAAGAAAAAAACATCTTTGGTGCACTTGATAAACTAAAACTCAAACCTTCTGAATGTTTCCAGGTAATAGGAAATTCCATCACATTACATCCTTTATTTTTCAATCTCCAGAGTAGTTCAACATCAAATTCAAATCCTGCCGTAGTTAATTCACTTAAAACCGCCTTAACCGCTTCTTTAGGGAAGACTTTAGCGCCGCATTGCGTATCTTTAAAATCCAAGCCAAAAATTATTTGTATAAGACCATTAAAACTCCTACTTGCAATTCTCCTCTTTAACGGTGGCCTTACCAGAATTTTTAATCCTTTCACTTTTCGCGACACAATTACGCCATCATAATCAGAAAGGAAATCAAACATCTTCTTTACCTCATCTGGTTCGCCAGATTCATCGGCATCAACAAACCCTATTCTTTCTCCTTTTGCCGCTTTAAATCCCTCAATTATACCCCTGCCTTTACCTAATTTCTTCTCAAAACTCAAGAGTTTGATATTTGGATATTTTTTAGATTTTGCTCTTATGATGTTTTTAGTATTATCTGTCCCGTCACAGACAACGATTATTTCTTCATCTGGAAAGCTATTAGCATAATTTAATAATACTGTCTCAATCCTGTCTTCTTCATTATATGCTGGGACTATTACTGATGTTTTCATCTTTATTACACCATTAACTATGTTTAGAGATATTCATCTTGCTTCATTGCATTTTAATCCCTACCTTGATACCAGCACCATTTATTTGGCATCATATCCTACTTCTACATTATAGCCCCTATAATAAAAACATTTATCAACAGCATCCCCTTTGTCATTTGTCTATCATCTCCCTCCCATCGTATTTTAGCATATGATTCTCGGCTCACAGATGGCTTCTAAGGCGCCCATAGTTATCAGTGATGCAAACTTGGTAAGCCCTATATGCTCCCAGAATCGTTAGGTATGGACCTCGTAAGGGTAAACGATGGTATAGCTAGTAGCGGAATTGGTAAAAAGCGAATGGCATCTTGTAATGAGATATATAGATGTTGTGGCGATAATTTTCTAACAATGGAAACCAATTTCAACAAACTCCTTTCGAATTCTTCTTTATAGTTACATTTGATAAGAATTCATTATGGCAATAGACGTTAGTTATGTATTGGAACGATTATCTACCAGACAGCTAGAATCTGGCGGATATTATGGGGCCGATGTCACAGAACTGTCCAAAGAACTAGGGGATACATCACAGGGACTTAGAAAGCAAATAGCGGGTTGGAAGAGAAGCATAAAAGAATTTCGTGACCTGAGCTATTTAGGAAAACGCCATCATTCTGTGACACTCACGGAATTCATCGAAATCGAAGCACGTATGCATTCAAATCCAATAGAAGTAAAGAGCCGAGTTCTTGGGGATATCTGGGACGATCGCCTTTGTAAGGGATTGCAAAACCTGCCCTCATCCACTTTTTACCTGGCGATGAAGCAAACAGACCTATATCAGTTCCTATCTAAGGCAAAATACACCTGGTTTAAGGTGAGAGGAATCAAGATTCCAAATGATTATTCTGTATATGACAAAACAAGTTGTACCGATATAATTCTCACAATTGCAACCATTTTTTTCATCGAATTTTAAGCGGGAATCTACAAACGGATATCCGCCAGATTAAATGGACTTCCAGACCCTTTCCATCCAGTAATTAAATGATACAATCCGGCAATGCTAATAACCAGTTCAGAAGACTTCAATAAAAGCCCTGCTTCATGCTTCTCAACACGGGTATAACTTGCCTTAACAATCCTCTTTTTCCTTTTCAAATAATTAGAAAGCTCAACTGCATTACAAATCTCGACGTGGAAGAGAAGCATAAAAGAGTTTCACAATCTGAAATATTTGGGACAACGTCCTCCTTCTGTGACACTCGATGAGTTCATAGAAATCGAAGCACGTATGTATTCAAATCCCATAGAAGTAAAAAGTCATGTTTTTGAGGATATCACGGCCGATCGTCTTAGTAAAGGACTGCAAGACCTACCCTCATCCACATTCTACAGGGCGATGAAACAAACAGACCTGTATCAGTTCTTATCAAAGGCAAAATACTCGTGGTTTAAACTGAGACAAATTAATATTCCTGCTGATTTTTCTGTATCGGACGAAAGAAACACGCTTTTGACCCTGTTTACGTTCTCAGACTTGAAAGCATACGGTGGAGCAGATTTACAAGAAATATTCAATCGCCTTATAAATGCAAAGAGACACATTGAAAAATATGGCATAAGTGCCTTTGAACTCTATCCCCAGATACTGAACAGGGGTAGTAATCTGAGAAGTCTCCTATCATCTATCCCACCGCGCCAGCAGGAAGAAACCCAAGCAAGGTTAATCTTCGAGATGCAATTGGCGTATGTAGTCGAGTGCACAGACTTGTTTGTAAATGAGATCATCCACTGAAAAGGGAGAATTCATCAATCGATGAATGCACGCAGGCAGAAAGTAGAAAACCAGATAAGAGAAGAGGAATTGGAATCCATCCGATATAAAAGCAGGGATATGGTCTTGGCTCATAAACCTGACATGAAGACCATCCACAAGATTGCATATCCAGCAATCGATGAAAAAATCAGAGCTCGATTTAAACTTCTAAGAGCAAAGAAAAATACTTACGAATCCCTCATTGGGCTGTTACAGAAATTCACCAAAGATGGGTTGAATAAATTCCACTTCCATCTGGACGAAGGAAAGAGATTTTTCGATTTGGCCTGTGGAGAAACGAATTGGAAGTATTGGTCAGATAAAGACAAACGAGTTCTGATGAGGAAACCGGATATTATCAGGGCGATAGCTATTGAGAATGAAAAAGTTGCACGGATAATAGCTATCGACAGGGTAATCGACTATATAAAGCAAGGGAAGATAACCATCAACGGCAGCTATAATTTTCAGGATCTGGGAAAGAGAATCAAGGAGTGCCGAGATAAATGCATAATATCCAGTTGGTGAAAATCCGACCTGAGGAAAGGTTAGCCGCCACCTCAGAACTGAACCTTGCATCCAGCTTGGTAACAGGCTGTGGTGAAGCCAAGGGAATGGGATACTGGGCCGCAACGCAAGTGAAGGGATTCCGCCACGAAATATTTATTGTTCCGGAGGCCGACGTTGTCTTGTTGACGGAAGGCAGTACTCACATCGCCGATAGTCCTATTGGGACATGGCAAGGCGATGCGAGCCCGGCGGGGTCCGAGACCGTGGCACGGTATCAAATGGATATTATGGGAACTCGGGAGACCCTGGGTGTTCTCCTTTCAGGAGTATGTCCTATCAAGCCTATAAACGGCAAGATAGTACAGACGACACTCAGGGAGTCGGACCAGTTCATAGTACCGATGATGTGGGGTAATGCCCATAGAGGAAAGGGACTGGCAGGAGCGCGACGGACCGGCAGGGACACACCTTCCATACCCAGAGATGGGCGAGAGGTGTCAACAAAACTGTGGTCCATAACTCTACGAGCTAGAGGAGATCCAACCTGTAAGTTTACGTCTTTAGCGCACTTACTAACGGCGGATTTTCTCAAGGAATGTTTCCGGGAGTTAAAGAAAGATAAAGCTCCCGGCATTGATGGGGTAACCTGGAGAAAGTATGAAGAGAACTTAGACGAGAATATAGACGATTTGGTAACAAGATTGATAGCGAAGCAATACAGGCCACAACCAGTTGAACGAGCCTATATACCAAAGTCAAATGGGGAACGAAGACCGCTAGGAATTCCAGCTCTCGAAGATAAGATCGTCCAGTTGGCGATAAAGAAAATTCTGGAGGCTATCTTTGAAGAGGACTTCTGTGACGTATCCTATGGGTTTCGACCCAACCACAGTTGCCATGACGCGCTGGACATGGTTGACATGATCATCATGACCAAGCCGGTTAACTCTGTGGTGGATATGGACATTACGAAGTTCTTTGATATGGTAGATCATGAATGCTTGATAGAATGCCTGAAACAACGTGTAGTAGACCCAAGTTTGCTGCGAATAACTTTTGACTTCCTTGGTTTTACGCTCTACTCAGGCTGTCCCACAAATAAATTATAGAATTTTATTGTACATAAAGACAATGACAGTAAATCAACATAAATCGAAAGTTCATGACACTCCGAGAGGAAATATGAATAAAAACCTAAATACTTGATACCCTAAATGCAAAATTAGCTGTCAAA
>QBUN01000381.1 GCA_013180565.1 Candidatus Methanophaga sp. GoMg3.2
CATACCGGGAAGATATACAATTTGCTTGCTAATACTATAGCGAACGAGGTAGTGGAGAAGGTGGACGGAATACAGGAGGTGTATATAAAGATCCTCTCTGAGATAGGCCGGGGGATAGACGACCCGAAGGTGGCGAATGCTCAGATTGTTCCCAAAAGCGATGTGAACCTGGGGGCAATAGAGAAGAAAGTGGAGCGGATAACGGATTCCTGGCTCGCAAACATAACTGAGATAACCGAGATGGTAATAAGAGAGGAATTGAAAACGTTTTAAAGACATATCTTTTTTATTGTCATGAAGCTTTGGGATGTGATTCATCTATTTCTGATCGCTGTGGCTATTTGGCCGATTTTCTCGGCTTGTAGAGTGGATTGAGAAAAATGAAGAAGAAAAAAATTAGGATGGAGAAAGAGCTAAAGGGAATTGTAACGGCTGCATCAATTTTTCCCGTAGCAGCAATCCTGGTGCTTATTGCATTTTCTTCTTTAGCATCAGCATCTGCCGTTGGACGAACCTATGACGGAGTAGGCGGCGTGATGACATACGAAGGGGAGCTTACAAGGAGTGCAAATCACGAGCCAAGAAGTATTCCCGTGTATGAAGGTGAAGAGATTCGCTTTAAGAATGCGGCAGGGGATTACGTAGATGTCATCATCACCGGAGCCTATGAGGGAGATGCCGATAAGAGGTCCGGCTGCATGGACTACCCTGTGAAAGCGAACAAGTCATGGGATTCAAGTGGGATGAGAACTGGCTACTTCTTCAAAGTTGTCGAGAAAGTGACAGAAGATCCGGAAATCGGTTGCTGGTTCAGTCTGGAGAAACAGTCTTTTAGCTTGAAGCTTGAGAAAGATAAAGTGCAAGAGAAAGAGAGTTTCGACCTATCATTAAAAACGAACAACAAGGAGCAGGGAATGATGGAGCTCACAATCGAAGACAGGGATGGATATTCGATAATGAATGACATCGGGCAAGACATATACAAGGTTCTCGTGCATTACAAGGGGAGGGAATTTGACTCTGATCCTGCTGATGCAGAAGGTAAGCCTGTGTATGGGATAGTACACGATGCCGGGGGGAAGCTTGTTTTTAATACCTCTCTGTTGAACATGAACGCGGGTAAATATTCGATAATCCTGAAAGACCATGCAACAGGGGAGAAGGAGGATGTAGATATCGAGGTCGAGAAGATTTATCTGGAAGTTGCGTGCGATGAGGTGGTGTTGAAAGGCAAGGACATAGAGATAGAAATAGAGAGTTCGTTCTACGAGGAAGAAGTAGATGTAAAAGTCGGAACATTTTACAATAAATCACTAACTTTTGACGAAGAAGGCAAGAAAAAGGTAACGATCCCCACAGAAGAGATAGATTACGGCAGGTACAAGGTAACAGTTGCGGTTTGCGGCTTGCGAGATACCAAATATGTAGTGATAAAGAAATGTAAATCGAGCATAGAAGTGCCAAAAATTGCGATTGTCGGTAACATTGTCCCTATAGAAGGGATTTCAGAGTCTGGTGATTTGGCAGTCTTTGTAATTGATGATGTCTTTAAAGGCGAAGTGCCAATAAGCGATGATGAATTCAAATGGTACTGGGACACGAGCGGCGAACTCGAAGGCGGAAAAGAAATCAAGGTTTTTACAATAAGCAAGCATGTTCCATTCACAATTGGTGAGAACGTCAGCGATGACTGGAAGAGGAAAGCGGGTGTGGACGCATCGGCATCCCTATTCTTGTTTCCTCCAAGGTTAGGCATGACTGTTCCAAAACGCATAGCAGATAGTGATGACGTTGTAATAAACGGCATAGCTACCGGGACAGACCACGTTTATATCATCATTATCAACTACAAAGGGGAAGTATTGTTCCCTGTGAGTGAAAATGCGAGTGTGGTAACTGTAGCAAGGACCCCGGTTGAAGGCGGTGAGTGGACTGAAAATATTGGCGAGCTCGATATTGGCGATTATGCTGTAATTGCTCTTTCTGAGGGCCGAGATGGGAGAACAAATGTAATAGAAAATGGTAAGTGGGTAATAGGTGGCGAAAACAAGACCTTAGAGGAACGAGTGCTAATTCTTATGGATGGATCGGCAGGGAGTGATGATTTATTCATGCTATTTAGTTTCACAGTTGAGCCAGCGTATGTTTGTTTCAATCTAATTGAAAATGTTAGAGTCGGAGAGCCTTTGGAGATAACAGGTAAAACAAACAGAGAATCTGGTACAGAGATTGCGATATGGGTAATTGAAGGCTCTACGATTCTATCCGCAGTTCTAACAGAGGTTGAATTGCTAACTGTGGATCATGGCGTGTTCACAGCGACAATTGAGACTACGGGAGCGGTTCCTGGAATCTACGCACTTAAAGCAGGCGATGGTGAAGGAAATACCGATACAGCGACCGTAGAAATAGTTGCGCCACCACCGCCTGCACCTGAAGTTTCCGTCTCTACTGACAGAAACGAATACTCGCCTGGCGATGTGATTAATACAACAATTTGTCTATCAAATCCAACGGACGAAGCACAAAACATGCTGTTCAAATTGTATTTTGTGATCCCTACACGCAACGATTGGACAGAGATAGAGCAAAAGACGATAAATCTGTTGGCATATTCAGATCAATCGTCTACGATTTCAATGCCGGTGGCAGATTGGGGAAATGAAAGCTTCTGCGGGTGTCATGTCGCTTCTTTGACAGATACGAGAACAAAAAAAGTTGTAAGCGTGGATACTACTGCTTGGATTTATCTGCCAGGTACTGAGTCGGAAGCGAAACATCAGTAGAAATAAAGTTTTATATAGAAACGGTAACCAAGTTCTTCGCTTTTTAGAGAAATTTAAATAGGATCATGTTGTGAAGAATAAAAATGTGGGAGGCGAAAAAGAAAAATATGAGAATAAAGAAGGCAAAAGAAGAGGGGAGGTGGCAGGAAGCGATTATTGGTATTGCAATGGCTGCGATTATGGTTGTTTCGGTACTTGCAGTGATGGTTGGTAGCGTTAGTGCATACAGTAATACTGGTAGATACAACATCATCAGAAATGATGATGCAACAACAGTACAATCAGTGCTAATAGGGCAGAGTTTGGACTTCTTTACTAACTGGGGAGACGGAAATACCGTAACAATATATCGAGTGGAGGGGGATTGGGTGGAATGGACGAGAACGGCAGACCCTGGGAACACCCTTAAGGTAGTTGGGAGTGCCTGGATAAAAGACGGGGCTTATTATGTGAACTATGTGAGAGATGGGCTAGAGTGGTCAGCAGATGCACAACTTTCATTCTCAGAGCCCGATATGCCATTAAAACTCAAAGTATGTACAAAGGGAGTGTCGTCTATCGCTGTGGGAACACATCTTACAGTAGATACCGATGGAATGAACCTATTTCCTGAGGATCAAGTTGATCTCGTTATAAAAGGTCCTGCTGGGCAAATAAAATATGACAACGTGAATCTTCAGCAATTTACAGACATAACCGTAGCAGAGTTGAATGACAAGTATGGCGATAACAACCTCGAGACCAAAGGATGGACTATTGGTGCCTATACATTTAAGGTAGAGACCGATTCAGAGCATGCATGTGGACTGGAAGCCGAGAGCGTTGTAAGACCTTTACTAATACTAAAAGGAAAAATTGCAATTGAGGCTGATACGACCTCTGCGGTTGAACTTGACACAGTAAAACTCACAGTAGCGGGTGTAGCGAACGATGAAATAAAGGTTGAAGCTTCACCTTTAAGTCGTCATGTGATATTCAAAGCGGGTATAGATGACACACCACTGGATGCTGCGGACCATCCATCGTGGTTCAATGACGTGATTGATGCAGACGGTATCAGGAAGTATGCAGTTGAGTTTACCGATACTGGGACCTATACGATGAAGGTAACCGTTACAAACGGAGACCGCAAAGGCGACTATGACACCGTGTACATAACGGTTTTAGAGAAAGCAGTGTGTTTTGACATACCTTCTGTCGTGGTAATTGGCGGTGAGATAGCGATACAAGGTACTTCTACTTCAGGCACATATGTCAGTGTCTACGTAAATGATACGCTGCATCCGAAATTGACAAATATTGTGCTAGAAGATGGTGAATTCAGCAAAAAGGTAAAGACAACCGATGTAGGTATGGACGTACCGGGCTCAGTGAGACTAAAGGCATGGATAAATTGTGAAAAAGCAGCAGGCGAAGAGCGACCTAAAAGAAGTCCTGACGGCGAGGATGTAATATTGCTGACGAAACCCACATTGACAGCAGAACTTTCAGTACTATCTGCAGCACTTGAAGACGACTTCAAGGTACTAGGAACGGCGAAGGGTCATACTCAAGTGACGATCTTGAGCGTATCACCAGAGGGTGGTGGTGGAAGATCGCTATTAGATAAAGGTGACAAAGGTTTATCGCTCAGTAGAGCAAGTGTATCGACGACGGATTATACATACTCAAAGAAGATGACGGTGCAGGAAGATGCTGATCTCGGTTACTATGACATCTATGTGCTCTGCACAGGAATGGATGGGGAATGGGGCATAACTGGCGAGGAGAACTTAGAAGCAGCTTTAGATGCAGGATATAACATAACTAGCCTAACGACAGGAGTTATAAACACAATGACGCAGGAGGAGATTCATGATATATTATCTGATTTGGTGAACACCGCAGGTTCTGATGATCTGATGTGGGAAGGTTGGATAAGAGTGGAGATGCCTTACGTATGGCTCGAGCCTATTGAGGCTATTGCCGTTGGGGATCCACTGGTTGTAACAGGGGCATCAAACATGCAACAAGGATATGTGGTTATTGTAACTTGCAAAGGACCTGTGGAATTAGAACCAAAGGTCGTTAAAATAGAAAATAACGCGTTCTGGTGTGTATTTGATACGACAGATGTAACGACAGGCAAATACATAGTGGAAGCAGATGATGGCAATGGGCATACAGACAAAGTAACCGTAGAAATACTTGCGTCACCACTTGATGTACCTGAAGCTTCCGTCTTGTCTCTTTTACATTGCGATATAACCGGAGACTCAATTAATGACATATTGGTGCTTT
This sequence comes from Candidatus Methanophaga sp. GoMg3.2, assembly GCA_013180565.1. The sequence continues at coordinate 5,067 of QBUN01000381.1, forward strand.
CATATACCGTTGACCCCGCTACAGGCGAGCACACAATATTGTCTGATATAGAAGCAGTAAATGGAAGCAATGGTGAAACGCTATGGAACAAAAGTTTTGAGGATTGCCTTGCAGTTACATTATCAGCGGGTGATCTAAATGGCGACAATAAAACAGATATTGTCATAAATTTAATGTATATTGATCCAATTTCAAGGGGGTCTTCTGCAAAAGTAATAGGAGTAAATGGCTGCAATGGCGTGGAACTTTGGAACAAATCCAAAACAGGAGCTAAGTACGAAGTGGTAGTGATGATAGGCGTCCCTACAAATTTAACTTCTACAAATAGAACTGATGTAGTTATAAGCACTTTAACGCTTTCTGAGTATTTTGAAAAACCACCAAAAACATCTTGGTATAATCCAAAAGTGTATAGCGTATGGAACGAAAAGAATGGGAAATCAAAATACTCTTCTCTCTATGGATCCAGAACAGACATAACGGCAATAAACGGAAGTGATGGCACAGAACTATGGGAAAAGTCTTTTACCGACAGTCTAGTATTTGGAGTTCCAGTAGATTTAACTAATGACGGAAAAGATGAAGTGGTGATAGGCATGCCAGAAGAGGGAATGAATAGTACGACACCTGATGTAATCGCGGTAAATGGTAGTAGTGGCATAGAGATCTGGAGCAATCACTACCCGGATGTAGCAACTTTTAGCCCCGCAGATGATTTAACAGGCGATGGTGCAACGGATTTAACAGTACGAATTGGATGTTGCAGAGTTGACGCAGTAAGAGGCTATGATGGAACACAACTTTGGACAAAAGAAGTATAGCGTAAAAATTTTGCATACCGATAACTTCTTCACCCCTTCACCACCTTCATCACTTCATCTACACCTCTCGTATTCACCACATCCTTCGGTTCAAGCCAGCCTCTTCTTGCAGTTGCCACCCCGTATCGTATCACATCGCGCATCTGCATCGCATCATGTGCATCCGTTGAGATAGCAATGAGCACACCGTAATCCTTCGCCATCTTGCAATGGACATCGTTGAGGTCTAGCCGACCGGGGAACGAATTAAGCTCCATTATGGTGCCCGTAGCCTTTGCCGATTCCATAAGCTGCTCCATATCCACTTCATACGGGTCCCTCTTCCCCAGGAGACGACCGGTGGGATGCGCAATTATATCCACGTTGGGGTTCTCCATTGCGGTAACTATCCGCTTTGTCATAGTCTCTCGATCTTGCGTGAATTTAGTATGGATCGCACCCACGACCACATCTAAGGATTTTAGTACATCATCGGGAAAATCCATAGAGAAATCGGACTTTATATCTACTTCCGATGCCGCTAGAACCCTGAATTTTGTGTTTTCCTCTTCAAATCTAGTATTCAACTTTTCTATCTCCTCTTGCCGTTTCGTTATCTTAGCCTCATTCATCCCACCGGCAATACCAACCGCAGGAGAATGGTCTGCTACCGCAATATACTCATAACCGGAAGAAATAGCAGTCAGAGCCATCTCTTCTATGCTGTTCTTACCATCGCTCCAGTTGGTATGCACGTGCAGATCGCCTTTTATATCATTCGCAGCCACCAATTTAGGTATCCTATTCGCCTTAGCGGCTTCTATCTCACCCCGATCTTCTCTCAACTCCGGTGGTATATATGCTAGACCTACACTCGCGAACACGTCCGCTTCATCCTCCCCGCCTATCCGCTCATCACCTCTGAAGATGCCATATTCGTTTATTTTTAACCCTTGCTTCATGCCCAACTCCCGTATTCTTATGTTATGGTGCTTGGAGCCCGTGAAGTAATGAGCAGCCGCGCCAAAGGACGCTTCAGCTACGACCCGCAAGTCTACATCTATGCCTTTTAATATAATGGATGATTTCGTATCGCCTTTTGCCACTATGTCATCCACGCCGTCTAGACACGTAAACGCATCCATTACCGCCCTTGGCCTATTTGAGACCACTAATATGTCTATGTCGCCTATCGTCTCACGCATCCTGCGCAAGCTACCGGCAATGATAATCTTATCAACTGCATCTAGCTTCTTCAATTCGATTACTATCGATTCCGCACGTGGAAGCGCTTCGGAAAGCAGAACACGGCCTTTATAGCTTCTATATTGCGCTATCCCTTTCAATATGTTCTCTTCCACTTTGGCACCTAATCCCGGAAGCTTTTCCAATTTATGTGACTTGGCAGCTTCTTCCAGGTCAGCTATGCTGCAGATACCAAGCTCGTCATGCACTTTTGCAATTGTCTTCGGCCCGACGCGCGGAATAGCCAGGAGTTCAAGCACGCCGGATGGCACTTCTTGTGTGAGCTCCCGATGTTTCTTGCAATCGCCGGTCTGAGCGATCTCCAGTATCTTCTTCGCTATCCCCTCGCCCACCCCAGGTATCTTCTTCAATTCACTCACGCCGCCTCGCTCCGCTATCACTTTCAGGTCCTGCGTAAGCGATTCTATCGTACGGGCTGCTCGTCTATACGCTCTTATTTTGAACGGGTTCTCTCCTTTCACCTCAAAAATGTCTGCTATTTCGTCAAATATCCGTGCCATGTCGAGGTTTATCATCTTTTACAATAACTCCACATCTGTGCGCCCCCCCACGTTCCTTTGAAGCTTAGCATCCGCAGTTATTAGTTTGCAATCTTCCTTCTCCGCTAAAGTAACATATACGGCATCGTAAAATGTTATTCCAAACTTCCTGCCATGCTCGAAGACATTCTTCAGAAATACGGGCTCGCGAACTGTACAAAACTCCAATCCAATCTCGAAGAGTGCTTTAAAATCATTTTCTACGTCCTCTGGGCTTTTCACAGGATGCTTCCAGAAGACATTCCCAAGCTCATAAATCAGCAAACTAGGTTCTAAGATTGCAAGTTTGCCTGCGACAAAGTTATCCCTTATCTTGATCGCTTTATCTGTATTCTCCTCTTCTATGAACCATTTCGCAATCACGTTTGCATCCAGGACCAGTTTCATCTCTCGTTCCTTAAAGTTCTGACGACTTCAACAGAGTCAAATTTTACACCTCTCGTCTTTCTCCTTGACTCATCCATCAACTTCATCGCGTTCTTCCTCTTCTCTTCCCTCACCTTCGCCTCCACCGTGCCTCTTACAAAGCTCGCCCAATCTACTTCCACTTCACGCATCATCCCTTTCAGCTCCCGGGGTATACGAATTGAGAATACTTCCGACATAATATAAATTATGTAATCTGAATATATATACTTTTGAGGAATCGAGAAGCTATCGAGAAGAGGTGTAAAAAGAACGAAGTCATCTATTCCATTTAGTCACATTTGACGCCTCTGCATCCTACGCTCTCGGTGGAACTATCGAAAAATCAAGTTGTGGAGAGACAAGGTATAAAAGCAGGAGATGGAGTTGTCTTTCTAAAGAAGATTTAGGGAAGGGATTCAAGTGAATATGCAAGAGATTATATGATTGGTAGTTTAGCGGTAATGCTAATTCTTGAATGCCCGTTTATAACATCCAACATCAATGATTTTGACTGGATGAAACAAGATTTTTTAGTTACACCAGAAAAGTTATTAGAACGCTTTATTTGACTGCCCCTGTCTTTAGGCATCTTTTAGCTGCTTTTATGTTAGGGTCTTGGGCTAGCCCAAAAAATTTTGTAAGGCGCCGCCACCATCGAGTCAAAAAGTACCACATTTTAATCACCGCCCTTATGTTCATTCATTTATAATCACTCCAAATCCCATTAAAACCGTTGGTTTTGCTTTTTGTAGCTATGCACTCCGCGCCTTCGTTACAACAGCGTCCAAATATATCTCTTCAATAGTGCTCCCTTTTTCAAAATTAACCTCTTGTAAGCCCTTTTCCCATATTCAGCTCATCCGCAGGTTTTAATGTAATGTGTGCTGGCATGAAAGAGCTACGCAATCATGAAATTTCGCAAGCGAACCGCCCTTCGGATTTGAATACATTAAACTCTCCGCTTCCTCTCTACTTGGCAGAGCTTACAAAACTCAAAGTCGCAAGCGACCAAGCCCTCTGGGTTTGAATTTTGTAAACGCTTTAGTCATGCCGGATAAAAGGACTTATCTCTTTCCGATTTAAACGATACTCATCCCTATATTTGTTTATTCTTTTCTGAAATCGTTCAAGAAGTTTTCTATCGGATTCTTCAAACTTTTTTAATGCCTCCTCAATTTCTTTACAAAGTTTATCAATCCTTGACAAATCTCTATATTTTAGTAATTCACCCTTATTTTTTTTCATAAAATTAGCAATCAGCTCTGTTTCGGCTTTGTAAACGTCATGGGAATTACATTTACAGATAATATAGTCTCTACAGAGCTCTTCGAATCGATTAAGTGCTCTTACATCGGTTTCAATTTTATCAGGATTAGATTGATTAAATTCGTTCAACATGCATTTTAGACGTTCTTTGAATTTGTCAATTCTAAATTCATTGGTAATTTCTTCGACAATTTTAAGATATAACTCATTTAGTTTGTTAGATAACTCATCGTTAGAAAGAAGCTCTCCTCTTAACTTATGAAAAAACGATACATCACGAAAAGTTAGTATGTCCCTAAAAGCATAGCTGTAATCCTTTTCATAATTGAAGAATTTAGAGAATTCTTGACCAAAGCCTGTTTGGGTACTGTAACAAAAACTTTCGCCTTCTTTGATAGTTTCAAGTTCAGAATATAAACTTGCTATGAGGGGGTTCAAAACGTATTGAACCACCTCCAAAATTCTATTTCTCATTCTATCTAATTCCATAAATTTAGTTTGTTTTCTAACTTGCCGGGCGTACAGCCAAGTTATAAAAAGCAGAGCAGCAACAAGAATAATATTACTTATTGTAGAAATGGCATCCCAGTTCAAGTATCCATTAATATATGAGATCTTTGTAATATCCATGTTTTATTTTTATTATTAAAAGCTATCAACTATCCGGCTGGTTTGCCGCGGGTTTTCTTGTCTTTTTCTTCCTACCTCAAAAATAAAAGATTGACATGTAAAACTTATTAATTACATAAGTACAGCAACAAAAAAACACTGAAAGAGCACAAGCATAAAGACAAAAAGCTTAGAAGACATTTAGCACAGGCTTAATTCTCCTCTGTAATAAAGTGGGACGTGGGGGCTCCCGCATCAAATTCACTCTGAATTTGATGCGAGAACGCAATCTTGCCAAGCAAGACAACCAAAATATTATTAATTGCTTACCCGCCGAATTATAAAATTTTGCTTACCCTTCTGGTTGCGTTCCGCACCCATACCAAAGTAAATAACGAAGATACCAAGCCCTGGTAGACGCCCTAAAATAGACGATTATGTATCTTCGCAACCATAATTCTCTGCAGAGCCAGGAGATAAATTTTTGTGCCCCGCTCAGTTTTTTCTGCGAAAAAAGTTCGTTCATCTTATAACGTCTGGCGGGGCTCTCCTCTCCATTATTTACTATGCCGGGGGGTTTCTTGACGTTGCACGCTTGAAGGAAACCCCCGACAGTTAAGCACGGCATCCGCTCCGCAAGGCACCGCTCCCTCTAATCCCCCCTTCCCCCTCATTTTTCAAAACAAATAAATTAGAAGCAGTTTAAAGAAAAGGGCAGCGAAAGGCGAAGAAGGCGAGCAGGTTCCCTAAATTATCTTAACTCATCGCTATTACCCCTCCATTGATATTTTTAAACTTTTCCTGGAAGTTCAATCAAAATCATCCCTCTCTTATTATTTCCATAAACTCCGCTTCATCTATTATCCTCACGCCAAGCTTCTCCGCCTTCTCCAACTTAGACCCTGCTTCCTCACCTGCCACTACATAATCCGTCTTCGTAGACACGCTCAACGCCACTTTACCGCCTAACCGCTCTACGATAGTCTTCGCCTCTTCTCGCGGCATAGATATTCGGCCGGTAAACACAAACGTCTGCCCTTCTAATTTCGCTTCTGTCGCAGCCTCTTTCTTTTCATACCACACCCCTGCCCGCTCCAACTTCACTAACAAATCCTTCGTGCCGCCCTGCCCGAAGAACAGAATAACACTTTTTGCTACCTCCGGTCCTATCTCCGGTATGTGTACCAAATCATCATAACTCGCATTCCGTAACGATTCTAGTTCACTGAAATTATCAGCAAGCAGAGATGCTGTATGCGCACCCACATGCCTTATTCCCAGAGCATAGATGAGCCGAGAGAGAGTAGTATGCTTGCTCTTTTCCAGTGCATTCAAGATCTTCCGCGCCGATTTGTCCCCCATCCGATCCAACTTCAAGAGCTCAGTTTTTGTTAAGAAGAACAAATCAGCGGCATCCGAAACCATATCCATATCACATAACTGCGCTATTACCTTCTCTCCCAGCCCATCTATGTTCATTGCACGGAGCGAAGCAAAATGATTTATCCACTCCTTCAACTGTGCACTGCACGAAACGCCAATACACCGCACAATCGGACCCTCTTTCAACACGTCCGCGCCGCAGATAGGGCACCTATCAGGCATCCTGAATTCTTTCTCCGCGCCAGTCCGCTTCGATTTTATCACGCTCAACACTTCCGGTATAACATCGCCGGCCCTTTCCACCACTACAGTATCACCTATCCGGACATCCTTCCTTCGCAACTCATCTTCGTTATGCAATGTCGCTCTGCTTACAGTCACGCCGCTTATCTGCACAGGCTCTAATACCGCAACAGGCGTTAAAGCGCCTGTCCGCCCCACCTGCACCACAATGTCATTCACGGTTGTAAACTCTACCCTTGCAGGAAACTTGTATGCAATCGCCCACCGTGGACTACGCGAAATGAGCCCTAATATTTCTTGCTGCTCTATCCCATTTACCTTCACGACAATACCATCAATCTCATAATCCAGCTCATCTCGTTTCTCTTTCACTTCATCATGATATTTAATCACATCCTCGAACTCCTTAAACCGTCTTATCAACGGGCTTACTTTAAAGCCTATCATATGCAAATACGCTAATACGTCCCACTGCGTTGAAAACGCCTTCCCTTCCGTTCTCCCAATGCCATAGGCAAAAAAATCAAGAGGTCGAGAGGCGGTAACCCTCGGGTCAAGCTGTCTCACAG
>QBUN01000380.1 GCA_013180565.1 Candidatus Methanophaga sp. GoMg3.2
AAGTACCCAGTACGTATTCGGGCGCATTTGCAGTGACATTTACAGTAGCTTCGGTGTCCTGTGCAGCCAAACCAATAATCCCCGAAGAGCAGACAATCGCTGCCAGAATGCAAATGACTGCACTTCTCGCAAGGATTCTTTTTTCGAACTTTTTTTTATACTTCTCGTTTTCTCTCATTTATATCACCGTTCATTTATATTTCGTTCACACCGTCACCTTAAAAACCTCCCATTTTTGGTAACACCTATGACCAAAACGGGTAAGAAAGGTGGCTTAAAACCCAACATAAAGTTGATAATCTGCGATAAACCAAGATCCTAACTCACCTTTTATTGCATCCACTCTTTCATCTAGTTCGCTTGTGCAATCTTCTTCAGCTATATCCATATCCCGAAGTAGCAAAAACAACGCCTTTAGCGTTCTTGTCATCTCACCCATTCACAGTCACCCTATTTTTTTCTGTGTTTAAGCCCTAATCCTATACCAATCAGTACCAAAACCACAATCACTGCTATAATTCCCATCAGCGGGGCACCGGATATAGGAAATGCTGGTGATGCTTCTTCCACTGGCTTCTCCTCTTTCATTACTTTACCTCTTTTCTCCGATGTTACCTCAGGCGGTTTCTTTAGCTCTTCGCCTGTTTTGCTCACGCCCGTTGTTTCAGTCGCATTAATGACCCCTTTATCCGGTTCTGTTTCTGTTTCTGTTTCTGTTTCTGTTTCTTCTCCTGTTTCCGTACTCTTACGAGACCAGCTCCCGCCACCACCCGAGGAATATGTACTCTGTTCCGTAGATTGCTCTAGAGCCGAAGCAGAAACTATACCCTGCATATAATCTTGCAACAGCACGTTCCCACAGGTATGATGACAGCATGTAACGCCGTATTCATCAACCGATTTTTGGTATGTCTCTGCAAGGTTGGTCTTTACGTCTTCTGACGGATCCCAATAACCTTTTCTTATCGTTTCGAGCATTCTCGCGGTGATTGATTGTTGTGCATAAGGGTTGTTGCTGTCGAAGAACTCATTTAAACCTAGATCGTATTTGTCCTGGACATAGACGTCATAAACTCGATTCCACATGTCTTCTGTGATTAGGTCTGGCGTAACAACATCCCACATCCACAAATCCTCTACGAAAGTGGCCATATACCTTGTTCCATCGTATCCATGCTCCATCATTCCTTGAATCCATTTCGGATTGCAGTATCTTGCACGGAGTTCTCTATTTAAGAATCGGTTCAATGTTTCAACTTTTGGATTGCTTTGTTCTCTTAGGTTAGTTATATACAGATCAGGCGCATTTCCTGTGACACTTTTAACAGCTAAATTCAACCCGCCAAAATAAGTAGCAACCATTGGGTGATCCAATACGCCGTAAAGGTTCGAACTGCGGCTGAAAACACTTATTTCTACGCCTTTGAGATTCTGCGTGAACAGATCGGTTAGATGTTCGCCCCAAATCTCTTCTCCGTATACGTAACCCATCCGGTCAATATAGAGTTCTGCAAGTTTTTCTGTATCTTCCCACGTATCGCTTGCCGGGATTGCATTTTGCAGTCCTGGTGTATACGAATCAGGCGGAGGCGAGAATATCCGTGCCATCGAGAGATTACGTGCCTCCGATACGTTGTAGCCCGCATCTATCAATGCCCGATAAATCAATTCCGAATCTTCTTTGACATAATTGGGATACTCGGTATCGTTCGATTGAGCAGCTAAGCGAACTGCTTTATCAATTAATTTGATTTTGCCGGAGAACATATCTCGGTATGCCCCCGAGGTCGTAACAACTACGTCTATCCGCGGTCTCCCGAGTTCACTTGAATTTATCAGTTCAACTGTTTTCACACGCCCCCTCTTGTCCCAGATCGGCTTTACACCAAGTAAATAAAATATCTCTGATTCCATTATGCCCTGATGCCTCGATGTCTCTATTGACCAGAGTAAAAATGCTATCTTTCGTGGATACTTTCCGGTCTCATTAATACGCTGCGCCAATAGATGGTCTGCCATGACTTTACCAACTTCCCACGCTTCTTCTGTTGGTATAAGCCGCTCATCGAAGGTGCAGAGGTCTCTTCCAGTTGGCAGAGCGTCCGGGTTCCTTATGGGATCGCCATTGGGTCCAGGTGGAATATATTTACCTTCCAGAGCATCCAATATCCTTGGTATTTCAATAGTGCATGCCGCTATCCTGTTTGCATATTCTACTGCAAGAGTCAAATCTTGTGTGATGCCTAACGATACAATCCCCAAGACCTTATTTTGTGCATCCTCGGGACTTAAATCGTTGAGTAATACTTCAATTAGCAGCCTCGTTGTAACTCCTTCTGATGAATTTATCACAGAAACATTATGTTTAAATTCGTCACCGAGCATTGCCTCCACCAGTGCCACTAAACTATCACCGGTCGGCGGTTCGCTCAATGTATGCGAACCGTATGGCATGTATTCGGTCTTCAACTCTTGTAAGTAGTTACTCAATCGAATAAGAAATCCTTCAAATAGCATTGTGTTGCTTGCAATTACATTAAGATCAACTTCTAAGTCTCTATCGATGCTTAAATTTCTGCATTCATCCATTATTCTATCCTTATATCTCCCTTTCAATACCTCATCTGCTGCTTGATTATAGAAACTTATCTCCTGTTGCAAACTCGACAGATTCCCATACAAGCCAGATGGAACGATAGTTGGCGTCATAAAGTCCACAATGAGCATGTTAGCCCGCCGTCTGTCAAATATACCCTCCGCATCCATCGGAAGTACATGCGTCAATGGCATGTCCTGAAGTAGAATGGCACCCCAATCGTGTGCTGACAGACCGCACTCTTTGCCGGGCATCGCCTCTATACTCGTAAATATAGCAAAGATCGCATCAGCCTCAAATTCTTTCTTCAGCCAGAGATAGAATGCAAGACATTGATGGGTTGGTGGTATCGAACCGTTATAGTACATCACAGATTCATTCTGAAGCCATCCCCATGTGGGATCCGGAGCAAGCCATACGTTACCAAACTGAATCTTTGGGATGACAAGATATTGTCCGGTTTCATTTTCAAAAACCATGATCTCACCAGGTGGAGTTCCCCATCGCTCTATCATTTCATTCCTTTTATTCTCAGGGAGTTCATCGAACCAGTCGAGGTATTCGCTCTTTGGTATCAGTATTACATTTCCCTGCTGTACCCTTTTATTCAGTTCTCCAGGTGCCCATGTCCCGAAATTGCTACCTTGATGTGCCATCAACTCAGCAAGCTCTGTTTTGTTTGGTAGTGGTTCGGTTCCGAGATCGTAGCCCCTCTCCTTCATTGCAACTAACAGATTCGTAAGACTCGCTTGTGCATCAAGATAATAATCAATGTCCGAGCCAACATTCGCCTTGCCTCCACCTGCGCTATAGTAGGGTATTACAATTTTCTTATCTGAATTATTCATGCGATGTAATCTCATCCACGAAATTGTTCGGTTTGTTAGCCAATCGATCTGGTAGTCAATTGGTTTGTTATATTCAACTTCAGTTATCGGATCAATTGCCTTTCCACAGATAACAATCGGCTCGATTATACCGTCCAACTCTGCAAAAGCTACCTGATAAGATTGTATTGGTGGGACGCCATGAGGACCTGCTTCCCATTCCTCTTGGGTCATACTATAGAATAATCGAATCCCATTGAGTGCAGTAACATTCAACTGCTGTAAATCCGCTATACCTTTTGATGCGTTTTTATAATAGAGCCGACTCCCACGGGATATGATAATAAGACTATCCACAACCGGCTTACCATCTTCCATCAAATACTCAGTAGAATTTGGGTCGTGGTACGTATACGTTGAGACGATGGCATTCACATTTCTCGATTCAAATGATTCGATCAACACATTCAACAACGCAGAATCTCTGTCCATACGTTTATAACTGCCAGTTACAATTCCTACTGTTGGATTTGATGGATTATATCTACCCGTGGAATTATACCAGTCGAAATAACCGGTCGTATTCGTAAAAATCTCTGGTGCATAAGGATGGTAGATTCCATAAATTGGTCTTGATATTGGCGGTAATATTTCTGCGCTGACATTACAGAATTTAACACCTATAAATACTACAAGACGTTTGGTGTTCTCCTCTGATGGATATTCTAAATACTTCTTGATGTCTGAATATTCTGGGTCTGAGAGGTTCACATTGTGCAGATTGAATGATTGTTCAGAGAGGCTGATCGCGATAACAACCGCATTGTTGTTTTTAGCATCATTGACTGTCTTAGTCAATTCTTCGACCACAGCAGGCGTAAGACAACATAAAAGAATTACATCTTGACCACTCAAATTGAAACTAACATTAACATTTGAACGCCCAAAATAGGTTGTTACATTCATCATATCGCTGATGAAAGGATCATTCGATACCCTGTTCACAAGGGATATACCGTACGGTTGGGAGTGTACAAACGCAATTTTAGGTCTATCCTCTGACACTTTTGGCGGATCTGCAGCGGTCGTATTCCCACAAAACTTATTATCCAGATAGTTAATCAAATTCCGGATGTTCTCATCACCTCCATAGACCCAATATTTCGTTATGTTTATATCATCCACAGTCCCAATGCTGATGTTTGTCGTCAGATTGTAAACGAAAACATCCGCACTTCTGTTTAGCGTATGATTTATGCTCGCAACGGTTTCGTTATCGAGAGAGGCTAAGAAAACAACGCTTTCGTTATTGAAATCCGCCGATTTCGCTTCTGTTGCATTGTAGATTATGACTTCAATTGTAGCGTTCACAGCAGTATCCATTGATGCGTTCTCAAGCGATAATAAATTTTCATCTGTTCCAAGCACAAACGTTATGCTATTTCTCTTAACCACCCTATCAGTGGTATTTACTACGGTATTCTCGGATACATTTACAGGCAATGTCAAATTTCCCGCCATTGCCACCGTAGCATTATCTCCCGACTGTGTCTGCGCAATCACTAATGGCGTAAATATCTGTGCCATGAACAACACTAATATAAGCAATACGGCGAACCGCAGGTCATTCTGCTCACGCATCTTCATCTTCTCCTCCGCTTATATCCTAATCCTATACCGATTAGCACCAAAGCCACAATCACCGCTATAATTCCCATCAACGGGGCACCAGATATAGGGAATGCTGGCGATGCTTCTTCCACTGGCTTCTCCTCTTTCATTACTTTACCTCTCTTCTCCGATGTTACCTCAGGCGGTTTCTTTAGCTCTTCGCCTGTTTTGCTCACGCCCGTTGTTTCTGTCGCATTAATGACCCCTTTATCCGGTTCTGTTTCTGCTTCTGTTTCTGCTTCTGTACTCCTACGAGACCCGCCCCCGCCGCCACCAGAGTAATATGTACTCTGTTCAGTTGATTGCTCTGGAGCCGAAGCAGAAACTATGCCCTGCATATAATCTTGTAACAGTACATTGCCACAGGTATGATGACAGCATGTAACGTCGTATTCTTCGACTGATTTCTGGTATGTCTCTGCCAGAGTGGTCTTTACGTCTTCTGGTGGATCCCAATAGCCTTTCCTTATCGCTTCGAGCATTCTCGCGGTGATTGATTGTTGTGCATAAGGGTTGTTGCTGTCGAAGAACTCATTTAAACCGAGATCGTATTTGTCCTGGATATAGACGTCATAAACTTGATTCCACATATCTTCTGTGATTAGGTCTGGCGTAACGACATCCCAACCCCAGAGGTTTTCTAAGAACTTGTGGTCCATGTATCTCGCACCTGCATATCCATGCTCCATCATGCCCTCAATCCACTTTGGATTGAAGTATCTCGCATTCAGTTCCCGTCGCAAAAAGCTCTTCAAAGTCTCTGTCTTTGGAGCATGTGGATCTCTCAGGTTAGTAATATACAAATCAGGATTTTCTCCGGTTATACTCCTTACGGCCAGAGCCAATCCACCAAGATGCTGGAAGCAATCATCAGTGTCAAGAACGCCATAAAGGTTTGTGCTACGACTGTGTACAGCACCATCGACCTCTGCAAGATTTTGACGGAACAGGTCTGCATTTGGCACACCCCACCCATCCTCTCCGTAGCTGTAGCCCATCCTACTTATGTATAGGTCTGCGAGTTTTGTTTCATTTTCCCATGTATTGCTGGCGGAAATTGCATTTTCAAGCCCGGTACCGTAATTTCCCGGTGACGATGTAAACACTCTCGTCATGGAGAGACTTTGCGCCTCTGATTCATTGTAGCCATTCGCAATCAACCACTCATATATCGCTTCTGTGTTCTCTTTAATATAGTTTGGATAGATATCGTCCTCTGCTTGTGCCGCTAAACGAACCGCCTTATCCAGTAACTCGATTTTATCCGGGAAGGTATCTCTATATAACCCGGAACTTGCGAGTAGAACATCGATCCTCGGTCTTCCCAGTTCACTGGACGATATGAGTTTGACATCTTTGACTTTGCCCTTTTTCCATATCGGTTTCACACCCAGCAGATAAAGGGCCTCTGACTCGGTAATCCCTTCATGTCTCATCGCCTCACATGCCCACAACACAAAGGCGACTTTCTTTGGATATGACCCATTATGCACCTCTTTATACTGACTTAATAAGCTCTCAGCCATCTTTTTCCCCACTTCCCATGCTTCCGCTGTGGGTATAAGCCGTGAATCAAAGGAATAGAAATTATTCCCCGTTGGAAGTGCATCGGGATTTCTTATTGGGTCATTTCCAACCTTTGGTGGTACATACCGCCCACTAAGCCCATCGAGTACCCTTGGGACCTCAATTGTACTATTACTTAGATTCTCTGCATATATTTTAGCGATCTTCAGATCTGCGGTCACGTTAGAAGAGATATTTCCGGATCCAAGTACCTTCTCCTGTGCTTCCTCTGGGCTTGTATCATTGAATATAACCTCTTTCAAGAGTTCTTCCTGCACGGTACAGTTCTCATGGGCTGGATGCAAGACATGCCTATCCGGATATACCTCGGCAATATGATTTGCAAAGTCTTCGCCAAGCATCGAGTTGACCATTGACACTAGCTTCCAATCCACAGGGGGCGAGCCGAGTATATGCAAACCATAAGGCATGAACTCATCTGCCAGCTCATGAAGATATAGGTGCAGTTCTCCGTTTATAAAAAACTCGAATTCCGTATCATTCTTCGCTCGGAGGTCTTGAGTAGATACACCCAAATCTTCACTCAGAGTGAGATTATCGTATAGCTCGGTTATCGTTTTTCGGTATTCCACTTTAATCGATCCATTTGCGCTAAGATATGCATGTATCTTCTCATGCAAAAGCGAGAAATTACCATATAGTCCGGATGCAACAATCGGCGGTATTAGATGATCCACGATGACTGCGTTTCCCCTCCTCTTTGCCTGCGTGCCCTCTCCAACTCCATCCATTATGTATGGATATACTATGGGGAGGTCCTGAATCAAAATAGCCGGCCAGCAGTCCATCACAAAAAGTCCACGCTCTTTTCCCGGTAGCCATTCCTGTGTTCCGTGTCTGCCAAAATGAATTATCGCATCCGCTCCAAACTCTTTCTCGAGCCAGAGATAAAACGCGATGTACTGATGATGCGGTGCAAGCTCTTTGCTGTGATATAGCACCGCTTGATCCTGCAACCACCCTCTAGTCGGCTGTGGCGCAAGAATCGCATTTCCAAAAGAGACCAATGGGATCACGATATACTTGCCGGTTGCATTCTCATAGACCATGATCTCGCCAGGAGGCTCGCCCCATTTATCGATAACCTCTTGCCGCTTATTCGCAGGAAGTGCATTAAACCAGCCATTATACTCCGCGGCGGGGATCAAAATAACACTCTCGTTCTCCACCATCGCTTTTAGTTCCCCCGGCGCCCATGTCCCGATATTTCGCCCCTGGTGCAGCATCAAATCGAGAAGTTCCGTCTCTTCTGGTATCTCGCCTTCTACACCATATCCTTCTTCCTTCATCGCACTCAGGAGGTTACCTAGGCTTGGTATTATATCCAAGTAGCTCGCGCCGAGATTATTTTTACCGCCACCGTGATTGTAATAGATTATCGCGATCCTCTTTTCTGTATTGTTCATACGACGCAGCTCTGTCCACGATAACATTCTATTCACCAACCAATCAACTTGCTCATTTATCGGTTCAAGAGGTCTAAACCCGATCTCTTCTGTCTCCGGATCGATTGCCCTTCCTCCTACAATGATGAATTCTGTCTGTCCGTCCAATTCAGGTTGTGCAATTGTATAGGGGACTCTGGCTGCTGCAACGCCTTCTTTACTCTCACGCCATTCTTCCGGTGTCATCGAATAGTCGATAACGGCATTTATTACAGGAACGTTAAGGCGTTTGAGTTCCGAAATACCCTTTTCGGGCTCTTTGCCATAAAATCTAAAGCAGCGGAGGCTTATAATGGCGTCAATGATCGTTTCATTCTCTCTGATGAAGTATTTATTTATTATATCAGGGTTTTTGTAATTGAGGAATGTGGGGATTGTATTAAGTCCTCTTTCTTCTAATTCGCTAATAATTCTGTTCTCGATATTTATATCGCCTGTTTTATAATGGCTATCATAGAAGGCGATCCCTATCGTTGGTTCGTAGGGATGATATTTACCGGTTGCGTTATACCAATCGAGATATTCGGTCAAATTTTCAAATAACTTTTCCGAATCAGGATGATAGATACCTTCTAAAGGAGTACTTAGTGGCTCTTCAATGGTAGCATTTATCCCGCAGAATTCAACTCCGATATATGTGAGTAATCTTCTCACGTTTTCAATGCCGCCATTATCCCAGTAATCTTCAACCCAGGGGTGCGCTGCCATATTGATCGTACCCAGGTAATCATATGCCCCTGGATGGATTAACATTACCGGAATACCCTTTTCTTTTGTCTTATTTAGTGCAGGTTCGATTTGTGTAATTCCCGCACCAATCATTTGTAGAAATATGAGTTCATAAGTGGTTAGATTGAGTTCTGGTGGCAAGCGCTTAGAGGAATATACAGTAACATTTAGGCTGCTGCTCTCTCCTGCTTTTATAAACATTGGTACGTAACTCTCTCCACCTACTATGAACACAACCTTTGGTCTATCTTCTTCCGCGAGCATTTGTGGATCTGCGGTATGCCCATAAAACAGGTTAGTCATGTATACGATGAGTTTCCTTATGTTCTCATCGCTACCGTAAACCCAATAATTTGTGATGTTCTCATCTGTCACATTGCCAATGCTTATATTTGAACTGAGATTATATGCAAACACATACGCACTTTCGTTTATCGTCTGATTTATGATTTCAATGGTTTCATTATCAAGAGAAGCTAAAAACACAACGCTTTCGTTGCTGAAATCACGCGATTTCGCTTCTGTTGCATTGTATATCCTAACTTCAATTGTAGCGTTCACAGCGGCATCTATTGATGCGTTGAAAAGCGATAATAAATTTTCATCCGTTCCAAGCACAAACGTTATTTCATTTCTCTTAATCACTCCATCGGAGGTATTTAGTGCAGTATTCTCTGATACATTCGCAGGCAATGTCAAATTTCCAGCCATTGCCGCCGTATCATTATCTTCCGACTGTGCCTGTGCAACCACTAAAGGCACAAATATCTGCGCCATGAACAACACTAATACAAACAATACGACTAACCGCCTGCTATTCTTCTCCATCATTTTCACCTCAGAAATGGTAAGATCAGAAACGGTATATAAAACTTTCTATTTCTCATTTTATGATAAGAGATATAACCCAATTGGCTAAGAAGGCTGAGAAGACTTCTCTATTCTCATAATAGTACAAAGGAAGATGAAAGAGAAACTACGAGATTCCACTGAGAAATACATTTCAAGAAAGAATAAGTGTTTTCACGTCCCATTTTCTGGCACATAGATCACTTCTCCAGTTTCTAACCGGTACGCAATCCCTAATTTATGACCTTGACCGCCAGCCAGTTCTTCTGTCATGTTCATCACCTTAATCTCCTCCCCTTTTTTGATAATCACCTGCATGTTCTCTTTTCCGGGATTCTTCACGATTGTTATGTCGGCAGATGGGTTCAAGAGTTCAGGCACATTCGCTGAAAATACCAGTGCAATAAGGAGTGCAACTGCAAAGACCATTGCTGCGTCAAACAGGTTCGCCACCCCACCCAGCGGGTCCTCCTCCTCATCCAGCATTAACCGCCTTCTCCGCCTTCTCATTTCAATACCTCCACTACGTATTCCATATCACTCAAATCCTGTGTGTACCACCGCTTCTTGACTACTACGATTGCGTACGCGATACCACCTGTGAGGAGCCCGAGGACCGTTGTGCTGAACGCAACAACCATATTAGTTGCAAGCTGCTGGATGTCTCCTGAAGTGAGCCCCATTAGTGCAGGTCCTAGGGGTATCAAGGTACCCATTAATCCAAACATAGGCCCCAGCTTTGCAACTAATCGCGCCTTTTCCAGCTCTTTTGTTATCTTTAGCTCATAGTCCTGAAGCAACTTCTCCGCTTCGACCGAAAATTTACTCTCCCGTAGTGACTCTACAAGATCGGCGATGAAATTTTTTAGGAGGTCATTGGAGCCACTGGCATTCAGAACCTCAGCCGCTTTATTATACTCCTGCTTTTGGATATGTTCATGTGCATTTCTACAGCCTGCCTTTAGCTTGGCCATATCCCTGCTTCTCGATGCGTATTCTGATAAAAATTGGCCTACGGAAATAAGCGACCAGGCCACCAGACCAAGCAGTATAATAATTACGGGATAGAGCAGCGAATTCGAGATCATAAACATAGCCCCGATTATGCCAGAAGATGCGTCCATTTCTTGCCTCCTTTATTTCGCTTTACTCTTTTGTGCCTATCTATCAGAAATCCAACCCCTATAAGTGATGCCATCAATATGAATGAACGAAATAGCATAGGATAATCTATGGAAAACTCCGGGTAGGGTATGCTTTTGGCCTGAATGTACGCTGGTATTATTAAAGGTGATAATAGGTAAAATAAACCGAATAAGATCATAACCGATCCAAGTGTGGATGGATTTTTTATTCTTAAAACACCTGCGACCGAAGAAACCGTAAATGCGAATAAGCAAACACCAAAGAAGAAAATTGCACCTACAATGACTCCTATCCCTAAGTTGTTGATACTGGTGAGTTGAGAGAGCATCAAACAAGCAAGAAATGTTGCTGTTAAACATACAGGACATGGAATAGAGAGCCATAGGAAAGTCTTCCGCGAAAGGTCATTCGCACGAGAAAGCCATTCTCGCTTCGTTTTTATACCGAAATAGACGAGCCCTACTGCGATAATAAGGTGCATTATAACACCGGTTGCAAGGATATTCTGCGTTATATCCGGCGCGATAATACCTACCAAATAGCTTGGATACACATTCAAGGCTTATGTTCTTCTCATTGCGAAGCCGGAAGAGAATTTGAGGACGGAACTCGTGGAATTCTTGAGTGCCAGTAGAAATGTAATGAAGATTCAGCTCCTCTTCGGTAGGTTTGATTTCTTTCTGGAACTCCTTTTTCGGGACAAGGAAGAGATGACGGAATTTTTAAGGCTGATGCAATCCTTTGGCGCTGTTGAGAGGACGGAGACGTTCATAGTGTATCAAACGATGAAGGATAAACCGGAAGACCCGCTTTTAGTGTGTTTATGCGAAAAGGGTTGAGGAGGACTTTTTAATGTCAATCGCGTGTATGGAGAACAACACACGGAGGCAGTACCTATTTGGGTAATAGTTATTACCCAAACAGGGGGATTTTTAAAGGTGTCTTTTTCTTCATTAGAAAGAGGCGCAAAGAAAAAGATGAAAGTTACGGGTATTGGATGGATGAGTGAAAAGTAATTAATATATGACAGAGCCAAATATTACCATTGCATTGGGTGTGCTCACGGGTGTAGCAATATTAG
>QBUN01000379.1 GCA_013180565.1 Candidatus Methanophaga sp. GoMg3.2
CCTGTCTCGCAGCATCGCCAACTAAAATAAGACCATCTGCTACGTTTTCGTCTTGCGGGCCGCTCAGCGGCACCGCACCGTACATCTCCGCCATGATCTTTCCATCGGGGAACTTATTGCGCACAAATGTATTTAGATAGTCAATCGCGCGGTGATTTTCGCCTGAGGTATCACCACCGATTCCAATACCTACATTTGCGCAATTGCCGCCTTTTGGAAATACCCAGACATAGCCTTTTGGTGCAACTTCACTACCCAAATAGAATTCCGAAAAGTTCTCGTTCGGTTCTATATTGCACATCAGGTACTCAGCACCCACAGAAATATTACGTGGTGGCAGTCTCGTGTCTATCCCCGCCCATCTACCTACTTTCGATTCTACACCATCTGCGCCAACTACGACATGAGCAAATATACGTGTGTCCTCTCCCATAGAGTGAGTATAAACGCCTTTTACATACCCGTCCTCTTTAATGATGCCATATGCTTCTGTTTTAACTCTTATATCTGCGCCTGCACGTGCAGCTTCGCTTGCAAGAAACTTATCAAATATCCGCCGCTCGAGCACATACCCCACCTCTTCCAGTTTATCGCCGGCCATAACCACCTTCGTGCCATCGGGGCCGTATATGTTCGCACCTTTCACTACTGCCGATACCCATTTCTTGTCAGGAACTACGAACTTCTCTATATCCTTACTCACGCCCTCTGCGCATTTCACAGGCACGCCTATCTCTTGATTACGTTCTATTAGAAGTACATCTAATCCGTGATCAGCGGCGGTTTTCGCTGTTAGGCTACCCGCGGGCCCTGCACCCACGACAACAACGTCATGCCTTTCCTCTTTCATTTGCTTAATATATATCTCATTATCCTCATGTATTAATTAAGTTATAAATTGTTTCAAAGAAAACAGTAAAAACAGAAGAGAAGATGGACGAAGAATTTGAGATCGAAGAATTTACATTTTACTGGAACGTAGATGAGAGCGAATTTAAAATGCGGATAAAGAATTACGATAATATCATGATTGCTGGATTCCCGCCTATGGGGAACGTCATACCCTATCACATAAAGGAGCTTTTAAATGATTCTGAGAAGATATTGGACCTGTATTCCTATAACTTCCCGCCTATGGTAGAAGTACGCGAAGAAGAATTCGAGATCCCGCATGACGAGATTTGGTACAGCGAAGAGAAGAGATTATTCTGCTATGTAGGTAAGTATCCGGAGACCGAGTATATACCAAAGACGGCGTATAAACATGCTGCGGGGTTGGCGTGTCTATCAAAAGAGCTTTGTGTTAATGCGCTTTATACCGTGGGCGTAATCATGCCTACACAAGAGCCTTTTAGAAAGATGCAGAATGGAGAACCAGAGGCATATATAGGCTTTTTCGAAGGCTCGAAGAAAGAAATCCCGAATAGAACAAAGAAGATGACGAGAAAGAATATCGGTAGATATTCCATTATTCGTAAGACCGGGCTCTTCCCTGGTTTCGCTTCTAAGCGCGGTATAGAAAGTTATGCCATTTTAGGTACCGGTAAATATCCCGAAGACCTGAGAGCTTGTGCAGGTGCTCTTAGAGCGTTCAAGAGATTGTCAGGATTGGAATTAGAAACGACAAAGATAGAAGTGATGCTTGAGGAAAGTGCAGAAGCCGTTGAAGCGCAGATGAGAGAACAAAAAGAGAGAACTTCTTATCTAGGCGAAGGTGTAGGCCCTGATCCATATATGTATGGGTAACTCACATTCATGAAGCTAAAAGAAGCTTTGAAGGATGTATTAGAAGATGACGAGCTAACCAGGCTGACAAAATCTTGCGACATCATTGGGGACATAATCGTCATAAAGATTCCGCTGGAATTCGAATCAAAAAGGGCGATTATCGCAAGTGCACTTCATAAGATATATCCACATGTGAGAACAATCGCTGCTCTTCCTCTTTTCTCCTATACCAATGAGTTATATCGAACAAGGGACCTGGAAGTGATTTGGGGCGATGATAGTCTGGAAACCCGGCATAGAGAGAGTGGCTGCGTTTTCGCTGTGGACCTCAAACGCGTTTTCTTCTCGCCCCGACTTTCATATGAGCGGATGCGGATTGCTGATAAGGCCTCGCCTAGAGAAACGATAATAAACATGTTTTCTGGGGTTGGATGCTTCTCTATTCGTATAGCGAAGATGCAACCCCAAACGATGATTTATTCGATTGATCTGAACCCTTATGCAGTTGAGTACATGAAGGAGAATGTGGCTTTGAACAAGGTAGGAGGGAATGTGATACCAATTCTCGGTGATGCGAGAGCGGAACTGAAGCGGTTAGTGGGTGTTGCAGACCGTGTGCTCATGCCACTGCCCGAAGAAGCGCATTCGTTCCTGCCATTAGCGGTAAGAGCTTTGAATTTGGATAACGGAGACGGCATGATACATTATTATGACGTTTCTACAGGGAAGCGGGGAGATGCGTTATTCCGTCCCGCATTTGAGCGGGCTAAAAAGGTCCTATATTCTGCGTTTGGAACGACAGTAGACATAGAAATAGACGAGCAGCGGATTGTTCGCTCTGTCGGACCATGGCGATATCACGTGGTCCTAGATTTGCGTGTACATAAGTCGATAGGAACGTAGTTTGTGAAAGTTTGAGGGGTTTTTTATGGTATATAACTTATATATAACCTATGGTATTAGCAGGAAAATTATTCGTGGTTGAAGAGGACGTTGACCTGCAAGGGATAGCAGCCAAGTTGAAAGGGTTCAAATCAGAAGAGAAATTGGAAGATGCCGATATAACATTGATTACGGAGATAACGAACCTGCATTTGGTTGGGGATTCCTTGCATGGAACTTTCAATCAAGATCAACTTCTGGATGTGTATCATCATGGTGAGCGGGTGCATGTACCAACCACATCGGAAGCGCCCTTTTTCTTCGTCGTGCGAGCGCAAGGAGGTGGGATTGCTCTAACGATTATGGATAAGAAAGCGCGCGCTAATAATATCGCAAATCAGTTGAGCAAAATTCTCTTTATAACCGCAGGGAAGATAGTGGAAGTGCGGATAGAGCCAGCACGATTTGAGCGGTTTCATGAGGATAACTTCGAGGATACAAAAATAATCTTCTTCGATGATGTTAATCTACCAAATATCAAAAAGCTATCGTTATATGGCTCGGATTTAGGGGATACAGCACTGTATGTAGACCATTTGAAGCATGGGAAGATATGGTATATCGTATTGAAATCTAAACGCTATGGCTCGGTAGTAGGGCTAACAAGAAATGGCGTGGTAACTATTTTCAGTAAGGCATCCAAGGATGATTTTATAAATTATGTGAGGGGGGAGATTATCGATTTGATATAACTGAGAGAATGGTGACCAGAAAGAGAACAAAAAGCGGTTCCGTTTTAGGTATTTTTTCGTCTTTAGAGATCCCGCAGTTCATGAATCCCTATTTGAAGGATGCTGTTGAGTTTCCAGACCTCGACACGTTATCTTCAATTCTCGGGATAAAGAGGGCAGAAGCAGAGAAGATAGTGAAAAGGGCTAATGAAGCATCTGCGGGATATAAAGTTAGAGATGTCTTCTGCACCAAAGAGACGCGGGAAGTAGAGAAAGAGATTTTGCAAATCCTCGCCTCTTATACGACAACGAAAAATGGGCGGGACATGGTTCTTACACTTACGCCATCACGAGATAGTGCAGAATTACAAAGAAGGTTTCGGGCTGTGGAAGAGAGCGCGAAATTGCAGGTGCTAATTGGCGACGCGAAAATAGCGAGAATGCGTGAAATTATTTCTGATGCTGAGCTCGCGAAGACAAGCTTTGGAAAAGCACCCCTCGTTGTTAGCCGTGGGACGGGTATAGGCGCAGAAATAAAGAGGCTCTATGGCGAGTTCGTGCATGTAGACATCGTAAATTCCACAGATAAAGCAAAAGAGCTTTTGCAGAAGAACGATAATATCCTGTTACTCAGCGAAGAGGAAGTGGAAGAACCAGGTATCGTGAACATAACTATTGATTCCCTGTCTGATCCATGCGAGATTTATCCCGAGTTCGTTGCTAATTCGTTCATAGCAAAGAAGAATCTGATAAGGGCGATAATAAATCTGTTACGTGAATTTGATGTACTCAAGGATTCCTATCTGTTTAAATACATCCAGATAGACGATTTAGAAATGGTTTTAGCAGTTATAGAAAAGGTAGTATCAGCGAGAAGCAGAGGCGAAACCAACTTTGATGACGTGATCTATCGGCGCGAGGAGGAGCTAAACAAGGAAGCAAACCGGATTATGCGAAGCGGCGGCGGTGTAGATGAATTTAAAGGTTACTTAGAAGAGGTTCTGGTAAGCATGGCAGATGAATTGTTAATCCCAAATAAGGATAGAAATGTCCTCTGGGAGAGTGCATATGCAAACTTAGAGCGCGGATTGCCGTTTGAGTTCTCACGTGAAACGATAGTACAATTGCGACATCGGTATGATCGGAAACTGGGAGAGCGGCGATATCACTTGTTAAGAGAGTCCGCAATGCAACTGGAGCAACATAGAGAAGCAGTGAGCCACGCTATTAAACTGCTCTTCCATTTCGATTTTATGCTTGCAGTGTTGCGATTTAGCCGTGATTTCCAATTGAACATACCCTCGATATGCGAAGAGGGATTTGGTGTGATTGCCGGCAGGAATTTATTTCTGGTTAGTGAAGAGCTAAGCGGGAGCGAGAAGGTGGTACCCGTTTCTTATTCTATTGGGCAAGCGGATTTAGGCATCTTTGGTGCTACACCGCTTCCCGTAGCTATTCTCACAGGTGCGAATAGCGGCGGTAAAACCTGTCTGTTGATTATGCTCGCGAGTTCGATCATCCTCACAGAGCTTGGTCTGCCGGTGCCTGCGGAAAGAGCGGAGATACCCTTAATGCCGCTCTACTTCTACCGCCGGAAGATGATAAAGAAGACCGGGTCGTTTGAATATTCGATGCGGGCTTTGAGCCGGATATTCATGCGAGAAGGACCGAAAGTGGTATTAATAGATGAATTGGAGGCGCTTACCGAGCCAGGCGCTATGGGTCGGATAATGGCATCTATATTAAATAACATGCCAAAGGATACTCTGGCTGTGGTAATAACGCATCTGATTCATGAGATATTACCGCATATCAGTATGGAGAAGGTGCGTGTTGATGGCATAGAGTCAGAAGGTTTGGATGCCACAGGTAACATTATTGTTGATCGACAGCCGATGTTCAGTCATATCGGGTCGAGCACACCGGAGTTGGTGATAAAGAAGCTTTTGGGTAAGGTTAGGAAAGAGGAGTTAAGATCTGTTTATAAGGAGATAATAACGGTGTTGGAGAAGGAACGGCAGGGGTTGACCTGAACGACTACAGATATACTACGGTAGCTACCTCAAAGCTTTGACGTATCTTTTCTCATCAAAAGGCTTTTTATTCTTCAAAACTTCGTATATCTCGATAGCAACAGCACTACCTATTAACTTCATTGCATCGTCCTCTGAATGACCGTTTTTCAAGAGCCGATCAAAAGTTTTCTTAGTCGCTGAGGGATTGTTTTCTCTAATTTGGTTCTCCACCACATCAAGAATTGCTTTCTGCAGATCTATGTTTACCATTTATCAATACTACTACTATTTCATCTTCTCTAAAAATACTTTCCCCGGGCCTTTCATAACGATCTTTATAGTTTTATTTTATCAATGCAAATGCTAGGTCTTCATCACTTTTATAACTCTCTTCTTCTTCTTCACCTCTCTCGCCAACTCATCCAAACTTCTCTTCACTCGCTCTTCCTTCACCTGTCTCGATCGCCCATCCTTGTCCAGATCGGTTTTTCTACGATCTATCATTCTTAGGACTTCCCTTTTTGCCGGACCGCCTTTCACATCCCTCTTCCGGATGTTAGAAGCGATATTCAGTGCCTCTTTCACTTTCCGCTCGGTCAACCCGATCTCACTGAGTTTCTTTCCTATGCTTTTCATAGCGAGCTCATCAATTCTACGAAGCACCACGTCTGATTCCGCCTCTTCTTCATCCTCCGCTCTATCCTTACCCTCCTTTGCCAATCTAGATACGATTTTATGAGCAGTTCTAAAAGGTATGTCGGTCGCTCTGACGATAGTATCCGCCAGCTCGGTTGCGCTAATAAATCCGATTTCTGTCTGCTTCTCCAGCTTGTCCTTCTTCAATTCCAGTCCTTTCACCATGCCGGTCATCACTAATACCGAAGCAGTGGTGTATTCCGTAGCTTTAAACAGATGTGGCGTAACCTCCTGCAAATCCCTATTATATGAGTATGGTAACGCTTTGCATATACTAAGCACGCTCATCAAACACCCATAAACAGTGCCCGCTCTCGCCCTTATAAGCTCTGCATAGTCCGGGTTCCGTTTCTGCGGCATTATCGAACTTCCAGTTACATATTCCACGGGAACACGAATGAAATCGAATTCCGAGGTACTCCACAAGATTATCTCCTCGGCGAGCCTGCTCAGATTCGTCATCAGGTTAGAGAAACAGGAAATCGACTCGATGACGAAATCCCGCGATGATACCGCATCCATTGAATTCTCCAGTATGGAATTGAAACCAAGAAGTTTTGTGGTTTTCGCTCGGTCTATAGGAAAGCCAGTGGAAGCGAATGCGGCTGCACCTAATGGACATAGGTTTGTATGCTCGTATGCGTTTAGAAGCCGTGAGAAATCACGCGCTAACGCATCGGCATGCGCCATGTACTGATGTGCAAATGTAGTTGCTTGTGCATGTTGCAGATGTGTATAACCGGGTATCAGAGTATCAACGTTCTCGGCCGCTTTTATTATTAACGCTCTTCTCAAGTAGTTCACCTCTTTCATCAGCTCTAACAGCTCGTCACGAAGCGCTATTCTTATGCACGTTGCTATTTCGTCATTTCTCGACCGCCCGATATGCATCCGGCCGCCCATCGCCTCGCCTATTTCTCGTATTAAAACTGATTCAATCGCAGTATGTAGATCCTCGTAAGAGGGAAGTTCGAGTTCGATAAAATCTTTCTCCTTTATTTTTGTTAAGAACTTCAGAATCTCCGCCGCTTCCTCTTTTTTTATTATCCCTCGCTCTTTTAGCATCACTACATGCGCCTTGTCCACGAGCAGATCGGCGTAAAATAGCCATCTGTCCGATTCCAGTGATTGGATAAAATCCTTCTCTCGCTTCTCCATCTTCAGGTCGACACTTTATTTAAAAATACTCTATTGTTAGTGGATATTAATTTTTGTATTTCTTTAACCTTTATAATGGTCAAAATCTCAGAGTTGGACATTTAGATAAAAAGAGATTGGTCGATATGTCAAATAAAGAAGAAATGAGGCGCATAGAGAAAAAAATAAAAGGCTGCAAACGTTGTGAGCTATGGAAGACGAGAGCCAATCCGGTTGTCGGAGAAGGCGCACTATCTGCGAGAATACTGTTCGTGGGTGAAGCCCCAGGCTACAATGAAGACTTAAAAGGCAAACCTTTTGTCGGGAAAGCGGGAAATGTGCTTGATGAGTTATTAGAATCCATAGGATGGCAAAGAGCCGACGTATATATAGCTAATGTTTTGAAATGCCGACCACCAGGCAACAGAAATCCCTTAACGGACGAGATAAGAGCTTGCACACCATTTTTAGATGCACAACTGGAACTCATCGAACCAGCGGTTATAGCAACACTTGGTAACTTCTCATTATCTTATATCTTTGCTAAATTCCAGTTGAAGCCTGAGAAGATAGGTAAGATACACGGAAAGGTATTTACGGTAAGCACAATTGCGGGTATCAAACGGATAATACCTCTGTATCATCCCGCAGTTGTTACTTACAATCCAAAGATGAAAGAAGTCTTGATTGATGATTTTAAGGTGCTGGCGGAATGAGCTCAAAAATCCGTTTCTAGCTTCAACCCGCCTTCTCCGGTCTTCACGTCCATTACAAGTGCACCTGCAATATCGAGCGCTGTTTTTATTCTAGCCCCTGACTCGTTTGGCAGCACTATGACAGAACCTACACCACCCATTTCGTTCAACCCTCCTGCTCCTGTTACTTTCGCACCCAAGGCGCCCAACGCCTGTGACACCTTCACGAGTTCGCTTAATCGTCCTGGCACCACACCTATTGCATCCAGCAAGCCATGATTTATGTACATCAGCGCACCCAAATTCACGAAATCCTTAGCCTCTATCGCCTTGATTGCCTGTGCTGTTATTTCATCAGCGGCATCGAAGATATAATCAAAGATTGCATTGAAATTTTCCTTTCGCTTCTTAACCTCCTCTACAACCCTTTTTGTCTTCAATCCAATCTCAGAAGCTTTTTTGGTACCCATATTCAAAGGTATGCTGCCAATACACCCAACAATCAAATCTAATCCCGCTAACGGTAGCCTCTTCACTTCGTTTCGCTCTATCAGCACATACCCGCCATAAGTAGAAATTGCAGTGTCAATAGGACTGGCTGCGCCCTGGACCGTGAGTTCAACATGATGAGCGTCATTTCTTATCGCTTCTAAATCGCCGCTTAGCCCGAAATACTCTTTGAGCGCGGCGATAGTAGCAACACAAGTGGCTGCTGAAGACCCTAACCCAGCAGAAAGGGGTATTTCAGACTTTATTTCTATTTCTACTCCGCCCCTGTTTAGACCATATCGCGCTTCAAGATATGCGATTGATTCCTTGACATACGCAACTGCTTTCGTTGCACTACCATAATCCTTATAAGGGTATGCTCTCCTTGCTCCACCTTCTAAATCAAGCTCCAAGCCAAAAGTAGGTATGTTCTCGATTTTTACGTGATACCCGTCTTCTTCTCTGTCCGATACCTCTACCGCAAGCCGTTGGTTTATCGCCGTAGCTAAAGCTCGCTTACCATAAACCACAAAATGCTCACCAAATAGTATCACCTTTGCAGGGACAGATGCTCGTACTTTTTTTGCCATTTATCTATTTCCCACCAAGATATTAGAAAAATCAGTATGTTAAAAAGTATTGTTAGTGAAGCGTTAAAAGAGGAAACAGTTCATAAAGAGTATCTATTCTTTCGCCACCTTCTGGTTTCGCTCTCACCCCCACAACAGCACAACCTGCGGATTTGCCAGCCAGGAAATCTATTTCTGTGTCCCCTACGAGCATCGCGTTCTCTGGCTTTAATGTTAACTTCTCACAAGCAGCCATCACCATTTCAGCATTGGGCTTACCATTTTTCACGTCATCGCCTGTGACAATCACGTCAAAATGATTAGAGAGCTGGAAGTGCTCGAATATCGCACGAACATTCTCTTTGGGCGTATTCGTGACCAACCCTACTTTAAGCTTATACTCGTCTCTTACACGGCCCAAAACCTCTTTTACGCCGGGAAAAAGCTCAATAAGCCCTATTAATTTCAGTTGCTCGTTGATGCAATACTTCCCCGCTTCTTCACCCAGATTCAAATCCGCTAGATTATGCTCCAGGTCAGGGCCCCAGCAGTTCTCCCGGAATTCTGCTCGGCCTATTTCTTCCTTACCATAAGCCCTTAACATCTCATTAAACGCGTGATACCAGCTTTCAAATGAGTTTATTAGTACACCATCAAGGTCAAACAGGATTGCTTCAATCGTTCTCATCGTATTTGGTAATACTATATCTTATAGCATTTAAAAAATACTTTTAAAAATATAAACCCTTCTTTACTTTAGCCTAATGTCCAAATTCTTTGACCTCAATGTGCATGCATATCCGGAAACCGAAGTGCCCGCAGAGGAGTTGCTCCGAGCTGCGAAAAGATATGGCTATACGGACATTGCCATAACAAACCATGATGATACGGTAGGAAGTGATTTAAAATCGAATTTCGGCTTTAGTGGTATTGAGATAAGAGCAAAATCGGTTGAGAACTTGAAAAGGGGAATAAAGTTATATCATGGTAAAGTAGCCGTATTAGCTGTTCATGGCGGTAATGATAAAATAAATAGAGCTGCGTTAGAGGATCACCGCGTGGATGTCCTAGCACATCCCAGCGGGGAGAAAAGAGGAGGGGCTCTGAACCACGTATTAGCAAAATTGGCTGCTAAGAACGGTGTTGCAATAGAGTTCAACCTAAATGCAATAATAAACAGCAGAAAAGGTGAGAGAGCACGAGTGCTATTGAAAATGCGATCGCATTTGAAGCTTGTACGGAAATACAAAGCCCCAATGATATTAACCAGTAATGCGTGTTCCATCTACGATTTAAGGGCACCACGAGAGATGATTGCACTTGCATCACTATTTGGGATGGAACGAGAAGAGGCGACGAGTGCATTAAGTGATTTCCCACAGGGCATATTAGAGAAGAGATGGAAAAAGGAGAATGATGTGGTGGTGCTAAAAAACGTAAATTTAGAAAGTCCACGTAAATCAGTGTAAATCAGTGTCTTTAACAGAATGTAGTTATACTTTATATACAAGAACAATGTGCAAAATTCAAAATCGATTTCTATTTTCTATTTTCTATTTCGCAGTGCTGATTCCACCTTCTCTTCGTGATAGGAGGCGGTATCTCGTGTTTGAGTGGATAAGTGAGCGGGTGATAGATAAATGGACATTGCTAAGCGAGATACGTGACTCTATTTTTTCATTATATGGCGATGTGGGTGCGAGTGAAAGTAAGATAAGATTGATAGAATACGCTAACGCGGAAGATACAGACGGAGGCATGGGCATCTTAAGGTGTGCTCATGATAAAGTAGAGGAAGTAAGGGCTGCATTAGCTTGTATCCATTCAGCAAATGAAGCAAGGCTAAGTATAAGAGTAATTGGCATCTCGGGCACGATAAAAGGGGCAACTCGCCTATTGCGATAGGCATTCCAGTATTTGTATAGCGCAGTAAAAATTCCAAGCACCAAGCATCAAATTACAAACAAATTCCAAGCACCAAATTCAAATTTATAAACTCATTTGGATTTTTCTAGTATCGAACTAAAGATTTTGACGAGTTGTGTTGCCTCATCGATTAGTGCTTTTCTTTGTATTTGTATTGGAAACCGAATCCAAGGATTGTTATCTCGTGAAAATCTGTGTAATCTTGTGGTTTGTCTTCCATTGCGTTTCAAACGCGTCCCTTCAACATCTCTATATAAGTCGCTAAATTATTTCTCGTTATCACACCCATAAAATTCCCACTTGCCGCCTCCACAACAGCTAAAACGTTCTTTTTCGCTTTTAGCATCCTCTTTAGTGCTTCCACCGCCTCTTCCTCTTCTGATATAACATCACTAACTCTATCAAATGAAGCTATAACATCAGAAACTCTGAAAATGTAACGTTGTTCAGCAGACAAATCCTTTATTTCGCCAAATGTTACAAATCCTTTTGGTTCTCCTCTTGCACCCACCACCGCATATTCGTATGTTTTCTCCGCAAGCATCTTATCCGACAGCTCCATAATTGGCATATCGTCCAGCACGCATGTGTGTTCGCTTCTCATCACGTTTTTTACCTTTATTCCTTCTAACATGGCAAAAGTGGTGGTAGCACGTTCTTCTTCTGTCGCGGCGGTATATAGGAAAATAGCAATAAAGATTAGGAAAAGATTAAAAGGTGCTATTACATCTCCTGTTGCATAATAATGAAAGGGGTCCGGCATAAGTCCCACTATACCCATTATAATAGCAAATATTTTACCCACGAACACTGCTTTCTTCGTCGCTTGTAGAAATGGCATTCTTTTAGCTAGTAATGCTCTTAGAACGCGACCACCATCCATGGGAAATGCGGGTAACAAGTTAAAAGTGGCTAATATCACATTAAGATACCCAAGGCCAAATAAAAGCACCTGAGCCGGATAATAAATAGGTAAATTCAC
This sequence comes from Candidatus Methanophaga sp. GoMg3.2, assembly GCA_013180565.1. The sequence continues at coordinate 11,851 of QBUN01000379.1, forward strand.
GGATTTTAGGCCAAAATAACAGATAAGAAAAG
>QBUN01000378.1 GCA_013180565.1 Candidatus Methanophaga sp. GoMg3.2
GCTTTCCTACCATGAATCCAAACACAACATCAAATTCCTTATCAAAGAAAGATGAAAGGAGTGAACAATCCAATACGATACTCCTCTTGGGCTCTAACGCCTCTTCCTCCAAGCCTTTACAAATCTCACACTTGTTTATATCTACAGTGAGAGGGTAAATACCCAGCTCATGCAGTGCTATCGTCGCACCACCATCGCCACATCCAATCTCAAGTGTTTTATTATTTCCGCTTAGCTCATTCTCAGTTATGAATTCGCCCAATACGTTCTTTAATACCTCTATCCTTTCTCGCGGATAAAAGCTATCCTCTTTTAAATTTAAATTACAATCACAAAATAATCTGTTCACCAACCCGAGGGAATAAAACTCGACCATCCCTTCATGAAATTCCGCCTTCTCCACCTCTTTTGTCTTTGCTCCTTTTACCATGCTCGCAAGAGCCTCAAATTCTTCCTTCTTGCCGCTATCTGCGATGACATCAGTAAAGATAATCAAGAACTCCAAATCTTTGTCGCGTATAGCAAGCCCTATCAGCTCTTGCTGCTTATCTAGTATCCTTATCGCTTCTACTACATCTTCCCCTTTCAACTTAGCCATGTATTCGAGCGTCCTGCCCAGCCACTTTTGATCGGCATAGCTCTTTTCTACCAGCATAAAATCGCCTATCCCCAATAGCTCGTTTAGTTCCATCGTTTAGTTAATAAACAAACAGCGGTACTATTTATATTTGGGCTGCATCCGCCAACGGAACAAACTGTGTTAATCTCTGTAATCTCGTGGTCATTCTACCGCACCACACACTCGGCCACATAACTCTTTACCGCATCCCTAAAACATACTAAATCTTCATCTGTGTAAATCACCACACCATCAAGAATTTCTTGGTCCAATACCGTTTCCGGCACGAATTTCTGCAAGACATAGCGTTTACTACCACGTATCAGTTTACCTATCGCCAAAATGTCGGTCTTACCGAGTTGCGATTTTACCACTGTTGTTCGAAATTCATAATCCAATCCCGCATGCATGATTAACTCGATACTATCTTTTATCTTCGCCTGGTCAACATTAGAATTAGTAATCTCCTGGTATCGTTCCAAAGGGGCTTTCACATCCATCGCAAGATAGTCCACCATATTTAATTCAATCAGTTCTCTTAATATTCCCGGATTGCTACCGTTTGTATCCAGCTTAACCAGGAAGTTCAATGATTTTATCTTTTTGGTAAAATCAATCAGGTCGGGCTGCAGTGTTGGTTCCCCACCCGTTATTTCCACCGCATCCAGCTTTCCACGCCGAGTTTGCAAAAATGCAAAGATGTCTGCCTCAGGGATGGGATGCGAGAAGAGTTTCGGGTCCACCAGCTCCGGATTGTGGCAGTACGGACACCTGAGATTGCAGCCCTGGGTAAACACAATCGCACATATCTTGCCGGGATAGTCTATTAGCGAGAAACGCTGAAAACCGCCGATTAACATGCTATTAACATATTGGCATCAGCATTTAAATATTCTTGCCAGTCATTCCGTCTCATCCACATCATCACCAAAAGTAATCAAATCCAACTGTTTATACTCAACAGCCCCATAATTGCCCTTGACACCAACAGCTTTGCTTGTTTTTGTAGTTGAATCCAACGCCCGACTCACCTTCCCTTTTCCACCGATTTCAAGTGGTTGAACTGGTTCTACGACAAAGGTCTTCCGTTTTCTAAATTCTTCCCGCTTACCTTTGTTCCACTGGTTTACCGGCCGTAGATAACCCACTACACGTGAATATACCTCGGTCTCCGCACCGCACTCTGGACAAGTACTATGTTCCCCCGCGATATAACCATGAGATGGACATACACTAAACGTAGGCGTGAACGTGAAATAAGGCAAATGATATGACTCACAAACTTTACGTATTAACCCCTTAATGGTATCAGGGTCTTTAACCCGCTCACCTGCGAATACATGTAATACCGTTCCTCCCGTATATTTTGTCTGGATTGCGTCCTGCAAATCTAACGCCTCGAAGACATCATCCGTGTAATTCACCGGTAGTTGTGTAGAATTAGTATAAAACGGCTCGGCTCCTGCCTTATACTCCTCTTCGTTAGCGCAGATTATTTCTGGATTCTTCTCCTTGTCTATCCTCGCCAATCTATAAGAAGTTCCCTCCGCTGGCGTAGCCTCGAGATTATAATTATTCCCCGTCTCCTCCTGGAACTCCAGTAATTTTTCACGCATAAAATCTAAAACTCTTACGGTAAACTCCCGGGATTTTTTCGCTGCAATATCCACTCCCAAGAAATTCAAGCAGGCTTCATTCATACCCAATAAACCAATCGTAGAGAAATGGTTCTTCCAGTATTCGCCAAAACGCTCTTTTACGCCTCTCAAATAAAATTGTGTATACGGATAAAGTTTTTCTTCCGTAAACTTCTCTAACACGCCCCTCTTTATCTCCAAACTCGCCTTTGCCAGAATCATTAACCGTTCTAAAGAGGTGAGGAACTCATCTTCGTCTTTGGCTAAATATCCAAGTCTTCCCATGTTAATCGTGACCACACCAATAGAACCGGTTAAGGGATTGGAGCCGAAAAGTCCGCCTCCTCTTACTTCTAACTCTCTATTATCTATTCTTAACCGACAGCACATGCTTCTGGCATCTTCAGGGTTCATATCAGAATTGATAAAATTACTGAAATACGGCACCCCGTATTTTGCTGTAAGTTCCCATAGACCTTCCAAATTACTATTCTCCCAGTTAAAGTCCCTGGAAATGTTATAGGTAGGGATAGGGAAAGTAAATACCCGGCCTTTTGCATCTCCCTCTGCCATCACTTCTAAAAAGGCCCTATTGAATAACGCCATTTCCTCCTGGAACTCATTATACGTCTCGTGCTGTAGCTTGCCACCAATAATCACGCCCTGGTCGGCGTAGTATTTAGGAACCGTCAAATCTAAGGTGATGTTTGTGAACGGAGTTTGGAATCCTACCCTTGTAGGGACATTTATGTTAAATATAAACTCCTGCAATGCCTGCTTCACTTCTTTGTAGCTCAAGCGATCATATCGTATGAAAGGCGCAAGAAGCGTATCAAAATTGGAGAACGCTTGCGCTCCCGCCGCCTCACCCTGAAGCGTATAAAAGAAATTCACTACCTGCCCTAAAGCGCTATGGAGATGCTTAGCTGGTTTGCTTTCTATCTTCCCCGGTGCCCCCTTGAATCCCTCTACCAAAAGGTCAAAAAGGTCCCAGCCAACACAATAAACGGAGAGAAGATTTAAGTCGTGTATATGGAAATCGCCATTTAAATGCGCTTGCCTGATTTCCGGCGGGTAAATTTTAACCAGCCAGTAGATTTTGCTGATTTCCGACGAGACATAATTGTTTAACCCTTGTAGGGAGAACGACATATTGCTATTTTCATTCACCTGCCAGTCAATCTTCTCTAAATATTGGTCAACCAAGTCAACATTCGCTCTGGAAGTAATCTCTCTTATGCCCGCATGCTGCTCTCGATAAATAATGTACGCCTTAGCCGTTTTGCGATATGGAGAGGATAATAAAATCTCTTCGACTACATCCTGTAGCTCTTCCACTGTTGGTATATCACGGGGAATCGCCTGTTGTGCTAAATTCAAAACCTTGAGGGTCAATTTCTGCGCTATCTCAGAATCGAATTCGCCGGTCACCTCACCTGCTTTTGCAATTGCATTTGTAATCTTCTCTACTTCGAATTTTTTTACCCTACCATCTCTTTTTTCTATCTTCTTGAACACAATATCTCCCCCCCCCTTATACTTACATAGCGACTTTATAACTTTTATGTTTGCTTATGAATATATGTTCGTATTAGATACAATTATCTTCTCCCCACACAATACGCTATAAATTCCCTGGATGGATATTCATGGATTGTTGTAGCGATAATAGCACCAGCTCCGTATTCCGCGAGAGCCAAAATCGCTTTCCCTCCCTCTTCCTTTAAAAATATCTCGCCTTCTTCTCCTACCTCCGTAAAGTAGCCATCACACATGCATTCTTCTTTTTCCACTATCATCGCTGCTTTATGCTTCTTCACCACTAATATTCTTACCCGCCTCTCCTCCATCACATATTTGAGTTTTACTGGGAGCCAGTTATATACATCCTTGTTTGAAAGCGCACCGAATATAAAGAGTGTCCCCCCCGCCTCTACAAAATCTTTTATGTGTTCACTTTTTGCTCTGAGCCCTACCAATATCTTTGAATATGTCTCATTCCCAAATCCCGCGGGTACAATTAACAATTTATAACCAGTAAGGGAAAAGAAAGGAGCAACTAAGACTATCGGTGTTACTAGTTCACAATTAAAACCCATATTCACAAGATACCGCTTAAAAGCTGTGTCTTCATCCCACAACAGTGCTATTTCCTTTTCGTCCATGGAACATTTATCTCACGCTAAATGTTCTGATATATTACTAATTAAACGTCTTGCCACCTTGGTTTGATCTGTTGTATCAAGTTCAAACAATGCGTAAAGAACGTTAGTATCAATTTAGGCTTTTTTTTCTTCACTCTCTTCTATTTCCCTGAGGCACATTCTCACTTTGCTCACGATTTCGTCTAGTTTATCTTGCGGAACACTCTCACGCCTCACAATGTCACTCACAATACCCACGACTTTACCCGGCGTTTCACACTCTTTATTTCTCGTGCTTACACCTACCTGCTCGAACTCCTCAAACGTTACCGGGCTTTGACAAAGGATGATAGCAGAAATCGGGATCTTTCTCAACTCGAGCCGCACTTTATAGATGAAATGCTCTTTTACGTTGCCATGATGTAATACGACAAGCTTATGCCCACCGATTATATCTATCTCTTTTTGCTCCAATCCAAAAATTGAACCATGTCCACCAGTCCTTGGTGCATCACGCGGCGTCCCATTACCGGCATTCAAGACTAGTACACCGGTAGATACACCTTTGCCCCTTAATTCCGTGGTTATCTCGCATACCGGCTTTGGCACGTGCCTTGTACCCGGAGACATCGCAACCGCAACTACATCGTTCTTCCACGCTTTCGCAAATGTACCTCTCTGGGCAATACCGCCACCTAACCCAAGCCCCTGCCCTTTCCTGCAGGCTAACACCTGCGTCTCTCTACCTACGGCCATTATTTTTGCTCGGTACTATATTTCAAGTCTTCTATCTCCGTTATCTTGCCATTCTGCATCTGCGCTATCTTATCACAGACATCGTAAGCGAAATCCGTGTCGTGAGTGACAATTAAGAGTGTCACCCCAAGGTTTTCACGTGCCGCCCTTATAGAATCGGCAACGAATTTCTTTGTTATCGGGTCCATTGTGCCTGTTGGTTCATCAAGCACAGCTATTTCAGGTTCCTTCATTATTACCTGCGCAAGAGCAATACGCTGTCTTTCTCCAACGCTCAGTTCACTATGCGTTTTTGGCAGTATTTCCTCCGTTGTTTCTTCGCTGAATCCCACCCCTTGCAGAACAAACTTCGCTTTCATCCGCCCAAGCTCTTCGGGCATCTTCAAACCGATACAGGAGGTTAGATTCGCTAATATTGTGTGTTCCGGATATAATGAGTATTCTTGATGTAGCATAACCACCCGTGCTGCCGCTTGCTCGCCCATTCCCTCCGTAGTCGCACCCCAGGCAAGCCAGACACCCGTTTCCGCCACCCGTCCCACTTCTATCCACCTATCGCCTACACGTATCTGGACAGAGCCATCCGTTAGCGGATCTACTTGAGCTATAATCCGCGATAAGCTTGTCTTTCCAGATCCACTCTTGCCTACGAGACCAAATATTTCACCCTCATTTATTGTTAGTGTGACATCATCCACTGCTTTTACCATTCCTCGCCACATGGAATAATAATACTTCTTACAATGGTCTATCTTTATCTTCGGCTCGCCTATTTTGGTATATTCTTCACGTTCTATCGCGCCCACCTGACTCTCAAACTCTTCCACCACCGCCTTTGAATCGCCATATTTCACAATTTCACCGTTTTCAAGCCATAACGTCTTTTCTGACAGTTCTTTAATAACGTAAGGCCAGTGGGAAGTAACAACCATAGTCATCCCCGCCTTTATACTATCTAACAGCGCTTTGTGTACGAGTTTTGCAGTCTCAAAGTCTAATGTCCCCGTGGGCTCGTCTGCTAGAAGTAAGATAGGATCTAATGCAAGTTGCCTTGCGAGCACTACCCGCTGTTTCTCACCGCCACTAAGGTTAACTGCGGGGAAGGTAATACGATGCAGCATTCTAACCGACTTCAACAGATCATAAGCTCGTTTAAACTTCTTCTCTGCTGGGTAATCCCTGCTCTCCAGTGCCTGTAGTACGTTATACATGACTGTATCATCACTGTATAACCCAAAAGTACGTTGGAGCATGATCGCAACAGCCCTTTTCACTTTCTTCCTTCCTTCTTTGTCCTTCCAGTAATTCACTTCCTTCAATTCTAATTTTGCTCCGCACTTATTACACGCCTCACCTGCTTTACTCGGTGGATCCACCCAGTCGCATGAAGGGCACATAGCCACTCTGAAGATTATTTCGCCACTTGTGGGTGCGTATTCTTCAGTACCTCGCAGCATGTGAAGCAACGCTGATTTCCCTGAGCCACTCCGTCCAAGTAGACCCAATGACTCCCCTTCCTTTATATCTACACTCACATTCTTCAGAACTTCTTTCCCCTCGAATTCCTTACATATATCCTGTAGTTTTACTATTACCCCTTTTTCTTCCATTTCTTCCACACCCATCATATTATATTTTATTATGCTCCTCTATACGGAAACAGAATTTCCGTGTGAAATTAACCCGACCTTAAATCTTCTATCTCTATGATTTTCCCATTCTCCATCTTCGCTACTCGATCACATACCTTCTCTGCGAAATCAAGGTCATGAGTAACAATAACGAAAGTTGTACCCAGATTCTCCCTCGCCTTTATTATCGTCTCGGCAACGTATTTCTTTGTTACCGGATCCATTGTCCCAGTTGGCTCATCAAGGACCGCGATATTAGGCTCTTTCATCAGTAATTGCGCAATAAGTATCCGCTGTTTCTCGCCCACGCTCAGTTCATCATGCGTTTTTGGTAGTATCTCCGCTATTTCTTCTTCTTCGAATCCCACTCCTTTTAGCATGAAGTTTACCTTCATCGTTGCTAAGTCCTCTGGCATATCGAGACCAATACCGTGCGTGAGGTTATCCCAGGCCGTGAGTTTCGGAATCAGACTATATTCTTGATGTAAGACACCCACAAAATGGGATTTCCATTCGGTCGTACCACCCACAATTACGCCATTCTCTATGAATGTACCAGCATCCTCCTTTGATGCCTCATACCATCTGTCCCCGACTCTTATCCACGCAGAACCACCTGACCCCGGGTCTAAATGGCTTACAATCCTCATTAAACTCGTCTTTCCCGCACCGCTATGCCCGACAACACCAAATATCTCATTCTCATTTATCTCGAACGAGACATCATCCACCGCCTTCACAACGCCTCGCGATGCCGATAAGTAATACTTCTTTAGGTTTTCTATCCTTATCATCGGGTCGCCGAACTTTTTAAAATCATCACGCTCTATTTCGCCTACTTGAGCCTCAAAATGAGTCACCACTTCATCAGTCGGGCCATATTCAATTATTTCGCCCTTATCGAACCATGCTGTTTCCTCTGTCAATTCCCTAATCACATACGGCCAATGAGAAGTGACGAGGAATGTTGTTCCACCTCTTGTGGTCTCTATCAGTGCGCGATGCACCACCTTTGCTGTCTCATGATCTAACGTACCTGTGGGCTCATCGGCTAAAAGCAGAATCGGAGCCAGCGCCAATTGCCTCGCAAGCACCATTCTCTGTTTCTCGCCACCACTGAGGTCTCTTGTATCAGGCATATTTACACGGTGCAACATCTTTACGGATTCCAGGATTTCATATGCCTTCTTCATCCTCTTACTCTTTGGATATCGTGCCCGCTCCAATGCTTCTATTACATTCCAGATGACGCCTTCGTCACTATACAAGGCGAAACTGCGCTGGAGCATGATCGCAATCGCACTCTTCATTGTCCTCTTCATACTCGTATCCTGCCAGAAATTCACTTCCTTAAATTCAAACTCGGTACCACATTTCGGACACTTATCGCCTACCCTGCTTGGGCCCTCTATCCACGTACAGGAAGGGCAATACGCCAACCTGAAAATTATCTCACCACTATCCGGCGCATATTCTTCTGTGCCTCGGAGCATACGGAGTAAGACCGATTTCCCGGCACCACTCTTACCGAGCAAGCCTAAAGGCTCCGTCTCTTTTATATCCAGATTTATGTCCTTCAATACTTTTTTATCCTCGAATTGTTTATTCACGCCTTGAACTTTTATAAATACCTCTTTCTCTTCTCCCATCGCGCTCTTTTCCCCCTCCTTCTTTGCCTATAGCCATATCTTTGTAATGGACAAACAACATAATTTGTGCGTCCCTAGCACATAAAAGTGAAGTTTTTGCTGTTATAGTTAAACGTTCTTTTTTACCCCTTTAAAAACTTTTCTATATTTTGTTTTTGTTTATCACCGCTTCTTCTTTAGTACTACTATATCAGGTCTTGGAGCTGCTTTTGAGCCTGCGAACTCGCTTTTGCATCGCTCGCATAATTCACGCGAGGTAAGCGTGACCACTTCTTCGCTCCCTGGTAGCTTCCTCGCATACAAGAACTCCGGCTTTACACCAACCGAGAGACTTATCTCTTCCAAGATCGCATTTATCTTCTCCTTGAACACCGCCACATCATCACCATGCAATCCTCTCAGATCCACTGCGAAACCTACGCAGCCACAAGCCATCCCAAATACCTTCGCTTCCGGCACGAAGATGTTCCCCACTAAAGCCCGCAGTTCTTTCTCGAGCTTCCGCCTGCCTTCACTTATTTCTTCTTTCATTTTTCTATCACTTTCAACACCTTGTTTGTTAGTTCATCGCAGTAGTGACATTCATTACATATCTTTTTGCAGTTCTTCCATTGCTTTATGCTGCCGTCCAAGAGTTTATTATCTATCTGGAACATATAACGGAGTTCCGATGGGCAATCAAGGAGTTCAAGCAGGTTACCGTCGAACGTGCCCTGCGAATATGCATCCATGCAATTTATTATCCAGTTCACCGCATTCGCTCTACCAGAAATCTTAAAATCTTCTACGCCTATCGCTTCATATTCCTTCATGTCTTCCGGTCTTATCCACGGCGACCTTATAATCTGCGCGGGGTCCCTTACCCGGATAGAAATGCACTTGTCAAAATAGTAGTCGCCAAAAGTGTTTAGGGGCTGGGTTCGAGCATTCAGGGATGACGCGGTTATGTGCGAGAAGAGGTTAAAATGGGCATGCCGAAATGGGCACTTATAAAGACAGCCTTCATTCACTATTACCCGGAGGTCACAGTTAACCGCTTTCGTTATTGCTTCTAAGACCTCAAAGTTCCGGTTTATGTTTGTATCCACGGTGATCGCATCAGCGCCAAGGTCCTCGAAGAATTCAGCACGTTGCGGCGAATCGACATGCGCCACGCATGAGATTACCGTTTCCATTGGGGAATCACGCAAAAGCTCTACGAGATACGGCTCGGCCACCGTAACGCCATCAACGCCTGCCTTATTAAGCTCGTTGAAATACCATTTGAAGACCTTATAGCCTTCAAACGTTAGATGATAACCACCAAAGCAAGATGCATTCATAGCGATATTTAGCTTTACATTGTGCTGATGCGCATATGCCGTTTGCTCTTTTATATCCTCGATTAGCGGTGCATACAGTGTCGCTCTTCCGCTCCCCATCACTTCCGGCGAGCCGGCCATGTAGACCTCCCTTACATCCTTCAGACCCTTGGATTCTTTACTTGCTATTATCTCTTTCAAAGCGGAGAAATGCCCGGGGTGCGGAATTATTAATCGCATTTTTTTCTATCACTTAATCTATAACTAATTTGTTAATTAATTGTTTTATAAAATAAATAAATATATCTAAATTAAATCCAACGTCTGACTTTCTTTTTATAATCCCGGTATTCTGTTCCAAATACTTGCTCAAGGTTCTTCTCCTCTAGCGGAATGAAGAGTAATTCCATTAAAAGTACAAAAACTATAGGAAATAGGAAGGATAATAAAGACCCCGCAACAATCGCCACACCTAATAAAATTGCGGCCATACCCAAATACATGGGATGGCGACTAATACGAAAAGGACCTGAAATTTCAAGTGATGTTGGTGTCTCATGTGGTTTTACCGTTGTTTTACTCTTTTTGAATAACGCATCAGCCCTAAGATTCAATACGAATCCAAAAAGAATTAATAAAATGCCCAAATAAGTGTATGGCGAGGGAATTAATTTTTGAATTGGGAAAACAAAATACAATACTACGGATAGCACTAATAAAACCATAAAATAGGTAGGGGGCATAATCTTGCGGTTCATTTTCATAATATCACAGATACTATAATTACGTTCTATTATATATTTATCCAGTTCGTAGTGAAATAAAGATGATTATGAAAAACAGTTCTTTGTTTATTGCTTTCCACAAAATGGGAGAAGCTGGGAGAGACGTGGACCGAGGAGAGAGCAAAAATGGTCGGCAGATTATAGGAACAGCTAATAAATAGCTTCTTTAAACAGAGTAGCGAAATGATAGAGTCTCTCTTCCTTTAAATCTTTTTTATCCTTTTCGTCTAAGTCCAATCTTGCCATCTCTACAATTTTATCGAAAACCGCTGGAGCTCGTATATCATTACCCCTTTCTTCATAGAAGACTAAAAGCGTTTTTAAATGGATTTCGGGATATTGTTTTGTGCCACTATAATATCCGGTATATCTAACTTTTATGGTATTTGATGATGGGTTGAGCTCAAGTACTTCTAAATCATCGTAACCTTGTTTTTGAAATTCGTCACCTATTTTTTCTTTATATTTCTCCCTAAACTCTTTATCTGATTCTATCTTAGCTATAGTGTCCTTTGGTAATTTAAAAAAAGCATAGTATAGTTCAGCTTCTACTTTCTCAGCTTTGTAAACTTCCTTAGATATTATATCGTCCAATATTTCACTAAGCGACATAAGGAATCAGTGTACTATCGAGTAGCAGCGTATAAATGATTTTCGATTTTTTCTTGCTATCCAAAAGGAATAACCGGTATTATGAATATATATTCACTCTGATAAGATTAAAGGTATTTGTTTAGCAAACCACAAGATTACACAGATTTTCACGAGAAATCGATAATATGAATTGGGTTTTAATAAACTATTGGCTATCCCCTCCCTATTAACCCTAATTTCTTGTGTTAATCTTGTGGAATCTCGTGGTTTTTAAGATTAGCTATACAATTATGATTAGAGATGATGACAATTCCGGTAGTCGAACAGAAACTGTGCACAGGATGTGGAGAATGTGTAGAGGTGTGCGAAGCGAATGCAATTAGAACAGTAGGAGAAAAAGCAAGAATAGACTATAACAGGTGTTATAATACTAACGGGAGTAATTGTAGAGCTTGTGTGGATGTATGTCCCAGAGGAGCAATTAGATTGGTAGATTAATTTTTCAATTACCTGTTTTCCGCACGCAGATACTTTAAAAACTTCTCCAGAACGGGTATAGGGAGCGCGACATAGACCGCTTTTTTTTCCGCGTTTGCCTTGTGATCATGTAATGTCGCTTCCGAAACACCTTCTTCCCACTCCACTTTCAAATCCTTTTTACCATACTTGCGTGCTAAAGCTTTAAACGACTCGAATATCCGCTTCCCCATGGGGCATAATTGCAATGTAGGAACCGGGCGAATAACGACAAAGGGGAACATTCGGC
>QBUN01000422.1 GCA_013180565.1 Candidatus Methanophaga sp. GoMg3.2
GTTCAGAACTTGGCGTGACATCACAGGGCGAATCTCTTGTGGAAGCACAGAAGAATCTCAAAGAAGCTATCGAGCTTTATATCGAGAGTTTCGGGCTTGAAGACCTGCCCGGAGTATCCGTTAACCCCTACTGGACAACAGTGGAAGTAGAGGCAAAAGTAGCTGATGCCTAAACTGCCCATTATCTCAGGAAAGGAACTTATCAGAGCCCTAAAGAAAGAGGGGTTTGTCGAAGTTCGACATAAGGGCAGTCATGTCTCGTTGCAAAAAGCAACAGCAGAGAAAACTTTCAAAACCGTTGTCCCCTTGCATAGAGAACTTGCAAAAGGTACGTTACTTGACATCATACATCAAGCAGGGTTGAATAAGGATGAGCTAATCGAACTTCTTAAATAGATGCTCTTAGTTTCGCGGCGGATGCTTCTGCGGGGCGGTTGGATCAGGGTCAGGCGTAAGGTTTTTGGGTGCATTGGATTTGCCTCTAAAAGATTAGTGTTCCACTAATAGAATTTTTATCTATATCAAATGCTTGTCTTGTCTAATCTCTGCTGGCAGTTTTTTATTCGCTCTTTACTACTCTTATACTTTTGTTTAGGTCTTTTCTGTTTATCTGGAATAGTTAGCTTTAAAAGACCTTGCTCTATAAGCGGATTAAGAATTTCCCGTGGGGGACTCGTTATGCAGGGGTAATTTTTGGCAATGCGGAAAACCGTGTAATTCAACCCGGTAATATCCCTTTCAATTTTGATCAATGGTATCACATAAAAGTGGAAGCCGATATGAATAACGGAGTCTATGATGTTTGGTTGGATGAAATTTTATCGTGATGATGAAAAATGAGGAGAGGGTCAAATTTAAATAAATCAACATTCAATATTATTTATGTGGTAGATGAATAAACTACAAAGGAGGGAGGAAAGTGTAGAAAAATGGAAAGTGAAACAATAACTCTAACAGAAGAAGCGTATAATGTATTGGTTCAAGAAAAAAAAGATAATGAAAGCTTTGCTGATGTGATAATCCGGCTATCAAAGCGAGGGAAATTAAAAGATTGTTTTGGTGCTTGGGATATGGATGATGAGGAAGAAAAAGCGATGTTTGCAAATTTGAGAAGGTTCTGGGGAAAAAGCGAACTTCGGAGAATAAAGCTGTGAAGTGCTTAGATTCTGATTTTCTTGTGGCTATTTTAAGAGCGAAGAGTGATGCGGAATCAAAGATGGAATCTTTAGATGCGGAGGGAGATAATGCAACCACTACGATAAATGCATTTGAATTGTTCTATGGCGCACATAAATCAACCAAGAAATGTCGAGCACTTTAGAAGAATAGAAGGGTTGCAGTTAGAAAGCTGGTGATCCCGTGGATGTTATTAACAACCTACTGATGACACGGGCACAAATTCATGGGATAACTGTCCAACAGAGGGTGGCAATTATTGGTCAGATCATGGCAGTATTGGAAACCTGAGCGCTGAGCATTATTCCATTGACTCCGACGGTGTAGATCATTATCCATTCCAAGATCCGAATGGGTGTTTAAAAGGAAACCAACCGCCTGTTACCACGGGAAATGCAGGGGTAATCTCAGTACCTCTCTTCCATCAATATACCCGATTTCCTTCGCCTAATAACATAAGGCCTTTTCTACGATTTATTTCACTCAACGGAGATAAAAGTGAGTTGCTCTTCTGAGATTTGGTCGAAGTCGCCATCTAAGGTTAAAAAGTAGTCTCAGGGCCATTAATTTTGGATGGGGCAATATGGCGATGTTAAGACAATAATTCCGCAATTTCCGCCTTTGACACCTCGCCAACAATTCTCTTAGCTTTATCAGAAACAGCGTCAAGCAAGACGAAATCTTCTAGGAATATGATAATAAAAGTGTTTCCACCTGTGTTTTTTTCGAGGAAGAACCAGATATTTACCAAATAGCAGATTAGGGCAAATTATAACTATACTGCCGCTCTATTTCCTTTTGTGCAGAAAATTCGTACTTCCACATATAGAGAACATACTCTAAAGTATGATACCCGAAAGTATGTTTGTAAATAGGGAACTGGACCTTGGCTTTTTGGATGAGAAATATTAAAGTACTAAAGCGACTGGAGGAGAAAGCAGAAGCAGTCGCGATAAAAGGGAAAAGAAGTTATGGGCTTATTGCGAGGAAGATTGGAGATAAGGATAGGCTCGGCGCTTGCATCTATGATTTGAGCGATCTCGGCTTTCGCCTTCTGAGGGAACAGTAGCCACTTATTACTTTAAATCCGTGTTAATCTGCGTAAATCTGCGTCCTAAATAGGTAGAAGGTATACATTATATACAACAAGAGAGAGGACCTATTTACTTGCAAAAAGGTTTGTATTGTGGTTTTTCAGCTCAGTCATATCAAACACCAAATACCCATCATTTCTTAATGCCGCTTTCACTTCCTCGCCCATCTTCTTTGCTATTAGCCCAAAATATTCCTCTCTCGCATCGTTAAACCCAGTGACGAACTTAGATTTCTCTTTTAGCCCTTCGATAATCTTCTTTGCTTCTTTTACTCGTTCAAACTCGTGCCATTTGACTTCAAAACTGTATTTCTCTTCTACTTTCTCTATCTCTTCTTCCCTATCTATAAAATTTAGTGCTATGATACTTAGTATGTCATTACTAATATTAAAAGGGTGGTGGGCATGCTTCAAAAATATCTATTGTAGCAGGGATTTGACTTTGGAAAGAAGTTGTATAGCTAATCTTAAAAACCACAAGATTACACGAGATTAACACAAGATAAAAAGTTTAGGGAACATTTTTGGGCGATAAGAGTTATCTTCAATTAAAGGTAATCTTTCGGAGATTATTTCCAGGCAACGAGAAGAGCGATGATGAAGACCTATTTTTTTGATACCCGCGCTTTGATCAAACGGTATTTTAACAGGGCGAATAATACATGGTATGTTAAAATCGTTGTAAAAACACCAAAAGGAATCATACCTGTGAGCGAGGTCATATTTAATTCAAAAGGGGATATAATTGACGATGTGCTTTGAGGTAAGTTGAACTAAAATCAGGGGAATACGATATGATACGATATACCGAACATTTGAAATTGAGACGGAAACTCATGAACTCGGCACTTATCCGGTGACCCAGCGTGAAGGGGAAGTGGTTATGGGCAATAATCCGTCATATTCACAATAGAGAAAATGGAATAACGGAAAACTATAAATAAAGAGGATAGATAATATACACAATCCGTGCTATCAAATCAAAAAAGGAATGAAAGATGGAAAAATTTAATCTGACTGCTACTATATTGGAAGAAGAAGGCGTATATGTATCGAAATGTCCGGAGTTGAGCGTTGCAAGTTGCGGAGATACACCAGAAGAAGCACTTAGTAATTTGAAAGAGGCTGTAGAGCTCTATCTTGATAACGCCATTGCGTTAGGGCTTATTGGAGACGTAAAGATGGCTCTTACATCTACGCATAAATTCACGTCGATGATAGAGGTAACTGCATGAAGAAGCTCCCCGTGGTTTCTTCTGATGATGTGATCAGGGTATTGAAGAAAGCGGGATTTGAATATGCACCCAAGCGTGGCAAGGGCAGTCATACGGCATTTTACAAAATTGATGAGGAAGAGGACATAAATTGCTTGTTATCGTACCAAAACGGAGAGCGTTACCAAAAGGAACACTTTTAGCCATTCTTCAGCAAGCGAATTTATCGAAGGATAAGTTCACTTCGCTTTTGAAATGATGGAAGTGGAAAGAGTCATTACATAAGTTACTCCTATATGTCACGTTAGGGTCATTATATCGCGTACCATTTCATTTTTCTTCCATGATTTTTAGGTGCCTTTGACTGGGATTTTTCTCTATCC
This sequence comes from Candidatus Methanophaga sp. GoMg3.2, assembly GCA_013180565.1. Next base: position 3,867 of record QBUN01000422.1, read on the forward strand.
CTTACATTGATTTAATTTTTTCTGCGTTAATCTGTATCTTAAAAATCATTGAAAAATGCTACAGTTCTGGTAAATTATTATTCGTGAGTTCCCTTATACAATTAAAAATCGTAAAAAAAAGAAAATATAGCGAAATGGGTAAGATACCACGGTTTGAGTGTATAGAAGAGGAAGAAGCGGAATTTTGGGATACGCACGATACAAAAGAGTTTACAGATGAATTTGAGCCCATAAATGTAAAATTCGCTTATCCTCTGAAGCATAAGTAGCTGTTAACTATGGGGCGGGATGAAGTGATTTTCAATCAGGTGAAGAAATTAGCTGCAGGTGCTGGTGAAGAACCCAGTGTTCTCATTCGTACTTGGATTTTAGAGCATCTCAAGCGATAAAAAAACAAATGATCTTACATTAATATAGGATTATATATGAAGAGTGAGAAGATAGTATTATTGTGGTGACTGTGATGGTTGTAAGAAGAATGATGCGGAATCAAAGATGGAATCGTTGAAGCATATATATAGGCATAGCATCTCTGAGCAAGAAGTAGAAAAAGCCGTAAATGGGAGAATCCTGATACGAAGCACCACAAGAAAAGCAGAGAAGTTAAAAGAAGTTATATATGAGAAGAGGAAAGTGATATTAATAGAGATGGGAAAAGTAAAAATCGAAACTATGGCGGATTTGGAATCACTCCCTGAAGAGGAATGGGTAGAAGTACCTGAAGGACTACATGCCAAGTTTGTTTATAGTGTAGATCGCGTGAATAGCAAATTGACCATTACACTCCCGGAAGAGGTTGCTAAAAAGATAGGGAAGCGACTATGCGCTTCTTTTGAGGATGAGAAGATAGTTATACGAGAGATTAAGGGATGAATTCTCTGCTCCCTTGCCAAAAGAAAGCTAACGAAATCAAAGACTTCTGCGAGTTTAGCCTCTGAGAGACTTCTGATACATATAGCAAAGGATTTTGGACTGAGCAAGTATGAATTGTTCACGAAGAGATTATTAGAGTACTTAAAATCAAAGAAGAGCGATTGTATGGCAGATAAACTCGAGCTTTTATCGCGACATGGTGTGTATTCTGCAAGCGAGTTAGAAGAAGCCATTAGAGAGGATAGAGTAACAGAACATCCGGGCTGGGAGGATTTGATAGTTATAGAAAATCTCGAAGAGAAAATTAAGAAGTTGGACAAAGAAATTGGAGCTATTTAAAGTATATCAGGAACTTGATTTCTTAGACGTTTGGATTTCTATTTCTGGCAAGTATTCCTATTACTGGGTAAGGAGGCACAATGATGGGAAAATATATCGCCATGATAATGTTGTTTCTATAGGTAGGGGCGGTAACGAGAAACATCAGAGGGACTAGAGCAGTGGGATACGTTTTTTAGAACAATTCTTGGCAGACAGGGGGACTGCAATATCTTAGTTAGTGGGCTCTGCACATGAGGCGTACTTTATGTATTTCAATTGCACGATTATGGCTTGACTGATACAGTTCCAAAATCTTATACGTCTGGAATTGGTTGTGGTGCATAGTGGAGTTATGTAGTATGGAAATTGAGAAAGGCTACTGAAAGGGTTATATTCTATGGTTTTTTAGTATCTTCATACCCTGCGAAAATCTTAGAGAAAGGGGATAAAAAGATGGCGAAGAAGAAACAGATAAGAAATGTATTGTGCTTTTTGGTTATGATTGGGATTTTTATGAGTCTGATGCCTGTTTCGGTCTTTGCCGTGAATGATAGTGATAATACCACAGGCGTATCAAATCCTTTAAATGCGTTAGAAAACACATTTACGGAAAAATCACCAAGCAGTGGTGATTGTGCGCCAGTACCCGATGCAGATCTGCCGGAGATATATCTAAATGATACGCAGGAATGTGTATTGAGCTGGGATTCCGGCAACGGTACTAATATCCTCTTTTCAACAGACATTTCAAATGGTACACATGAAACGGTAAGCGCGCTTAGCTGCGATGTTTATGTTAAGATAGATGACCCTTGCTGTGTTGGATACCGGGTATATGTAGATGGTGCGTATCAATTTACAGAGGGCGGAGATGGAACAACACCCGATGGGTTTTGCGCGTTTTATGTGTGTGCTGGGACACATACGATAAAGATAACCAAGAACGGTCGTTCCGCATCAAAGACTAAAAATTTCCAGTGTGGTTATACCTACCGCTGGACCAGCATGCCCAATTGCTGGTGTGAAGATGGTGGTGGTAGTGATGATTGTAAATATCCTCCAACAGTCAAATTTGATAAGACAAAATATTACGAAGGGAATACAGTACACGCGACCGTGTCAACATCCCAGAGCTCGGTCTATTACAAAATCAAGGACTGTGGTGGTACGACTCGTAAAAGTGGATCTACGAGTAACGGCAAGAAAATCTCTTACACAATCCCCAAAGGTGCATCCAAATGTTGTTATTGGCAGATTTGTTTTTACTGGGATGAGTATACTCCACCATGGATGGCCTTAGCAGGAGCAGGTGGGGAGGTTACTGCACTGTCTTATGACTGCACCAAGTGCTACAATTTCTACGTGTGTCCCGTACAAACTTGTGAGGTATATGTTAAAATCGAGGACCCTTGCTGTGTTGGATACAGGGTATATGTAGATAATGTGTATCAATTTACAGAGGGCGGAGATGGAACTACACCAGATGGATACTGCGCGTTTCATGTAAAAGAAGGAACGCATACGCTGAAGATAACTAAGAACGGCCGCTCTGCCTCGAAAACCATAAAATTCGAGTGTAATATTGTCTACCGCTGGGTCAGCATGCCAAAGAACTGGTGCGGTGATGGTGAGGCATATGTTGAAATAAAAGACAAATACTGTAAGGGGTACGAGGTCTATGTAGATGGCAAGTATAAATTAACTGAGGGTCGGACCGGAACTCCTGACGGAAACTGCGGGTTTTTTGTGGGTGAGGGAACACAAACAATCGAGATACGCAAGAATGGCCGATCCGCATCTCTTAATAAGTACTTCGACTGTAGTTATAGATATGTCTGGGACAGCATGCCCGATAACTGGTGTGATCCCTGTTATGACCCACCTATTGTTACGTTTGATAACCCACCGGATTACCAAGGAGACAAACCGAAATATTCCGGAGGAGATAAACTGAGCGCTACTGTATCAACGTCCCAAAGTTCAGTCTATTACGAAATTAAGGACTGTGGTGGCACGGTTCTTACAAATGGATATATGAGTAATGCTGGAAAGATCTCGTACACCATTCCCACCAGTGTACCCACATGTTGCTACTGGACCATCTGCTTCTACTGGAGTGGCGATGGTGGTGACTGGTTAGCAACAGGAGTGGATCCTGCGCAGTATTATGATTGCATTATATGCTACACATTCGAGGTCTGTCCTATCTGCACGGCGAACGTCAAAATAGATGATGATACATGTGTCGGCTACAATGTTTATGTAGATGATGTGTATCTACTCACAGAGGGTGTAGGTGAAACTCTGGACGGGTACTGCTCATTTGATGTGACAGAAGGCGTGCACAGCATTGAGATACGCGATAACGAGTGCTTTGCATCTATTACGAGGAATTTTGAGTGTGGTTCGACCTACCTATGGGTGAGCATGTCCGATAACTGGTGCAAATGCAAAAACTGCCCGTCCGAAGTTAGATTTGAGGGTACTGCGAAAACAGATGAGCTTGCTGGTTTGGTGTGCTATAAAACCTATTACTGTGAGGTGATCGCTGACCGGATACTATATGATCCAGATAATACATTACAGGTCGGGAATGTGTATACCGTTGGTTATGGTGATGAACCCAAAAATATAGTGGCCGGCGATAAAGTTGTAGTCAATGGCACTTATTATCATAATTGTGGTCCTCTTGGTGCTTATGGGCGTATCTGTGGCGATCTGTGGAAAGACTTGCCCGACCTAATCATAGATGATATTAAGTTGCCTTCCAAAACCGTTTGTCTTGGTGACTTGATACCAATCACAGTGACGGTAAAAAACATTGGTGGTGAGAAAGCAAACCAATCGGTGGTAAAATACTATGTGGGCAACAAATACATTGATCGGGATGTTGTGCCCAGCTTAGTTCCCAATGCCACGTCAAACCAGACATTTAACTGGACTGCGAATAGTTGTGGCAATATACCGGTCATGGCAATAGCAGATGCTAATCATACGGTACAGGAATGTAATGAGAGCAATAACGATAAACAGAAGCGCATAGAAGCGAGTGGTCCTGATTTGATCACGCATATATGGCCTATTGGGGCAACAGGTACAGTTTGTTTGGGCGAACCGATAACATTCACCGTGACCGTTATAAACACAGGAGATTGCACGGCCGGTCAATCGGTGGTAAAATACTATGCGGGCGGTGAATACATAGATTCCGAGCTCATCCCGAGCTTGAGCCCCGGTGCATCTTCTACCCAGACGTTTACCTGGACTGCAAGTAGCTGTGGCAATGTATCCGTCAGGGCAGTGGCGGATGCCAACCACGAGGTACGTGAATGCAATGAGAACAATAACGATAAAGCGAAGAGCATCGAAGTGGATGGTCCTGACCTGATTATCCAGGATAGTACCTTGCCATCGGGAAAGATATGCCTCGGGCAGCCTGTTACGATAACCGTAACAGTAAAGAACGAGGGCGGTTGTACAGCAGGTGCATCTACCGTCAAATACTTCGTGGACAACAAATACGTTGATTCTGATAGTATCCCCAGTTTGGATTCCGATGCAGCTTCATCTCAAACGTTTACCTGGACCGCTGATAGCTGTGGCAATGTTTCGGTCAAGGCGATAGCAGATGCTAACAATGAGGTACACGAATGCGATGAGAATAACAACGATAACCAGAAGAGCATCGAAGTGGACGGTCCTGACCTGATTATCCAAGATATTACGCTGCCATCAGGCAAGATATGCCTCGGTCAGCCTGTCACGATAACCGTAACAGTAAAGAACCAGGGCGGTTGTACCGCAGGTGCATCTACCGTCAAATACTTCGTGGATAACAAATACGTTGATTCTGACACTGTTCCCAGTTTGGATCTCGCTGCAGCGTCTACTCAAACGTTTACATGGACCGCTGATAGCTGTGGCAATGTTTCGGTCAAGGCGGTAGCAGATGCTAACAATGATGTACGCGAATGCGATGAGAACAACAACGATAAACAGAAGAGTATCGAAGTGGACGGGCCTGATCTGATTATCGAGAATATTACGTGGCCGTCAGGAAAGATATGTCTCGACAAGGAAATAGAGATAGAAGTAACAACAGCGAACGTGGGTAAATGCGATGCTGAAAAGCCGTTCAAGGTGACACTCTACATAGCGAATAATGAGATAGAAAACGCGACCATTGCTTCCCTCGATGCGGGCCACCAGGAAAAAACAACGTTTAGCTGGAAACCAGATACCTGTGGCATCCTCAGTATCAAAGCGGTTGCAGACGTGGATAACACCATACACGAATGCGATGAGAACAACAATGAGAACCAGAAGAGCATCGAAGTGGACGGGCCTGATCTGATTATCCAGGACATCTCGTTGCCACCAGGAACTATATGCCTCAACAATCCCGTTAACATAGAAGTAACAACAGAGAATATAGGCAAATGCCCTGCGACAAAACAATTCACGGTGATGCTATACGTAGCGAGTAAAGAACTGACAGCCACCATCAAAAACCTGGAAGCGGGTGCAACAACCAAATCAACCTTTGATTGGGTACCTGATGCATGCGGTAACCACAATCTCAAAGCGGTCGCGGACATCAACAAAGACATACACGAATGCAATGAGGGCAATAACGAGAACCAGAAGGACATTAAAGTTGAGGGTCCTGACCTAATCGTGAAAGAAATCAGTCCCGCCAGCGACCTCATTATTGGCGTCACCACCGACATCAATATAGTCGTCGAGAACCAGGGGGAATGTAGTGCAATACCATTTGTTATAAACTATTCGATTGATGGGGCCGAAGAGAGTACTATCGCTGTCACATCGTCCATTGGCCCTCACACTACAGAAACAGTTCATTTCTCCTGGACTCCGAACTCATGTGATATTCATCAGATCACTGCTATGGCTGATTCATCCAACATCGTCCCTGAATGTGATGAGAATAATAACAAGAAAACGCAATCGGTGGATGTGAAGGGTCCGGATCTTGTAGTAGATCCGATTTCGGTATCATCGCCCACCACAATTGGCAGCACGATCAAATTCACGGTTGTAGTCAAGAATAAGGGCACTGCCGCTGCAGGAAAAAGTTCAGATCTGCAATGCTATAGGGATGGTTCGGCTCTTGGGGGTAAACTATCTGTTCCTAATCTTGCCACTGGTCAATCTTCGACTCATGTCGTTTCCTGGACTGCCAGCGGATGTGGTCCCCATACATTCAAAGCGGTAGCTGATGCTGATTTGGATGTTATCGAATGCGATGAAGAGAACAACGATAAACAGGTGTCATTCACGGTGAAATGCCCTGATCTGATCATTGAGAGCATAACCCCCAGCTCGGGAAGCCCGGCACCAAATCAACAGGTTTCGTTCTCTGTCGTTGTCAAGAATAAGGGAGATGCTGATGCGGATGACTCAACGCTAAAATGCTCTGTTGGTAGTACCGCGATTTGCACTGAATCTACTGGAAAGATCCCCGCGGGTAAAACTTCGACTCGGTTATGTACATGGACGGGCTCAGGATGTGCTGAGCATAACTTCAAGGCTGTTGCTGATGCGGTAGGTAATAAGGTTACGGAGAGTGATGAGACGAACAACGAAAAAATTAGGGCATTTAGTGTTGTTGATAACGTTAAGCCTAGTATAACAATAGGTAGTCCATTGAAGGGTGCTACATCTGGCAGCAGCACGATAACGGTGGAGGGTAGTGCATCTGACAATTCGGGGGTCGCTAAGGTAGAGGTTAAGGTTAACGATGGGGGGTGGGAACAAGCGAGTGGGACTACCTCGTGGAGCAAAACCGTGAGTCTATCCGAGGGGGCTAATACGATCACGGTGAAGGCTACTGATGTCTGTGGGAATGAACAGAGCAGTTCAATAACGGTACAATATAATCCGTCCACTTCTTCAAACCCGGACTTTACTATTTCTATAGCGCCTTCTTCATGTACAATTTGTGCGGGTGAGAGCGCAACGTACACTGTTTCACTCACTGCGGAAGATGGTTTCAGCTCGTCCGTGTCATTATCGGTCTCGGGGCAGCCCAGTGGTGCAACTGCAGTTTTCGATTCTACTTCGGTTACTCCAACTGGATCGACAAGCTTGACCATTGACACACAGACTACAACATCTGAAGATACATACACAATTACTGTTAAAGGGACCGGAGACGGATGTACTCATCAAGCAACTGCTACGCTTATAATTTCCAGTGAGGCTCTGCCCAACCTACTAGTTGAGGATATAAGCTGGATTCCCGAGAATCCAGAATCACCGGGAGATTCAGTAGACTTTTATATCACCATAAAAAATGAAGGTCCTGGACATGCTTGTGATTATCCAATCTACGTTGACTTCATCTATTGTGAAAATTATTATGACCAGAAAAAAATAGAAAACGGGTTAAAATCCGGTGATACTGCAACGGTAATTTATGAGGGAATGGGTGCATTCTCATGCGAACTCACTGCGATTGTAGACCCGTTCGATGGAATTGAGGAGAGTGATGAAAAGAATAATGAGCGACAAGAGACTATGAGTATAAACAATATTGACGCTGAATTCGGTAACATTCATTCCGAACCAAGCGGTACGTACAAACCAGGTGATCCTATTCAACCCCACATTTGGGTAAAAAATACTGGTGAAGTAACTCATGAATTTTTTGTTAGTATGTATATTGAAAATTGGTATCATTCAAAATATAATGATGAAATTGTTGACGCAATAACCGTTGATTCTGGTCAGAAAAAAGAAGTAATACTAAATTGGGATGTGCCAAGCAGTGCCCCTGCTGGAACGTATAGTGTTGTTTTTGTTCTGTGGAAATCGAGAGTTAATGGTGTATTGGAGGGTGAATTAGCGGGAAAAACATTTGACCCGTTCCAAATCGCAGAGAGCGATTATAAGAATTTGGCAAAAGCTGCAAGATTTAGGGCGAAGACAATGGAATCGATATGGCTATATTATAATGCAAAAGGTGATAACGATAATCTAAATAACGAGGTAAAGAAGATAATCGATGAATCCGTCGTAAAGGGTTTTAAGGTGTTCAGAGAATCTATTCAGATGGATCCAAAAAGTGGAAATCCTCTTATAGATGGTTGTATCGAGCTTGCGAGCCTTCTTTCCATCTGTGACCAAGCTACGGCTGATAAAATGCCGCATGAAAAAATGGTGGATATAATCGCGAATATGGGTAAATCAAGTGTGGTTGAGGTTCATAAACATGGAGCTGCCCAAGCATTACAAAGTGCAGGTATTATTAATAAGGTTTTTGATGGTTCATGTGATTTGAAAGAATTCATTGATGCGTGTAATAAAGAAGCAGAGGCATGGGAAGCTAAGGATATGGAAAAAGCCAAAAAAGCATTAGAAGATGAGGCAAAGTGTTTGGGCTGTATAGAATATAAGATGTGTGCATATTGTAGTACCCAGTACTACTCCAAGGATATAGGCATTCTTAAAGAGATCGTAGGTTGGTCAAAAGGAGATAAAACCAAAGAGATGTATCAAATAGAACTCATGTATTCCAAATGTGGAGGGAAAGTGTATGATATTTATAATAAATGGTATGAGGGGCGTAGTGGGGGTCGCGCACAGGGCGACTGTCCTGTAAATCTCCATGCGTACGATTCCTTTGGTAGACATGTAGGAGCAAACGAGTATGGTAGCGTAGATCTTGAAATTCCAGGTGCATATTATTCTGGTATTGATTCACATCCACAGATAATACAAATATATGGGACGACTGATTATTATTTTGTTGTAGAAGCACTCGCTCAAGGAGAATTTAATTTGACAACAGAGAGTCATACGTATGAAAAAACCACTACAGTGCAATATGAACACGTTGCTATTGGAAACGACACGATCGCAATAATCAATCTCAGTAAAGAAGGATACACAATTGACATAGATAAAGATGGGGACAATATTAATGATTATACAGTCGATCCAACAACGGTCGAGACAAACCATCCACCTGAAGTTTCAATCATGGCAATTACAGATGATGTGATATTCAAGGACGACATATCAATAAGTTATACCCTAAAAGATATTGATACAGATATTTGCAACATAAGTGCACGATACAGTACAGACCAAATGATCTGGCATGATGCTACGATGGGTAGTGGAGGTGATGGTACCATTGGATTAACAAGCCGTGCTGATGGTGTCACACATACTTACGTGTGGGCAAGTGATGTCGATTTATCTGATATAAGCTCTGTTGTCTATTTTGAAATTATGCCTAACGATGGCATGATAGATGGTATTCAAGGAATATCCAATGCGTTTTATGTCGGTGAGGTAACTGCTTCTTTCACGTACAGCCCGTCGAATCCAACCGTAAGTAAACACATTATTTTCGCAGCATATAATTCAATTGGAAACATTACCGATTATACATGGAACTTTGATGATGGAAACAATATAAGCACCAATGAGCCAATCATAATGCACTCGTACATTTCAGCAGACGACTATAATGTAATTCTGACTGTAACCGACAGCGGTGGGGCAAGGAACACTACAAGCAGAGTAGTACCCGTACTATCGCCGGGAGGCAACGACTTTGACACAGGATTTGGATCCTATCCAAGCGTTATGGGGACGCATACAGGTACAATCACGCCAAATAAGGACCTTCAGGTGTCAAAACTTTACACCTATCCCTGTCCGGACACTGGTGGGCATACAGAATACGCAAGGATATGGAACACGACATTGAATGCGACTGCAATATGGACAGGTTACGAAGGCGATTGGCACAACATAACCTTTGATAAAGCCTTCACACTGGTAGCCGGTGAAACATATAACTACACCATCCGCACAGGCTCTTATCCGCAGATACATCATACGGACAACCTCACGACCTCAAACGGATATATAACCTGCACGGGGTTCATAGACGCAAATGGTAAACGAAATAGTACCCGCTGGATACCAGCAATTAAGTTGTTTACTTAGGGATAATACCTAACTCTTTTCTATTTACTTATGTAGGCTAAAAAGATGACGAAAAAGGAGATAATGAAGGTATTGGTTTGTTTTGTTCTATTAGTGGTAACGAGCACAATGCCAGCTTCAGTTTTTGCACTGTCCGATGACATAACAAGTGTAAGTGATAATTCTGTTCGTGGTTCTAATGAAATGGTCTCCGCACTGCAAGCAGACGAAGAAGTCAAATTTGACGGAACAGCAATTGAGTACTTCTCGTCTACAGGCACTTGTAGCTGGAAAGTACGAGTAGATACGATTGTTAGCGGACCGTCAGAGCGGCAAGGGCATACGGTGACGGTCGCGCTATGGACAGGAGATTCTGGCGAGTTTCCTTCTGGATCTATGGATCCTGAGATCGGACCAGGCGACAAAGTAGGCGTTTTCGGGTTGTACGTAGGCGACGATTATGTGACGCTATCAGGTTCTGAAAAGTATTATATAAAGGTAATAGCGACGGGCAGTCCTACGGCTAATTTCGACTATGCACCAAAGGATATTTTTGCGAATCAGAAGGGCACCTTCGATGCATCCTCAAGCTATGACACAGATGGAGCGATAACAAAGTACGACTGGGATTTTGGTGATGGCACGACAGGGACAGGAGTAATCGTCACGCATTCATATACTGCGCAGGGGAAATACAATGTCGTGTTAACGGTTACAGACGACGATGGCTTAACGAATACAAAGTCGAAGGCGATTACGGTTGAAGAGACAGAGAATGCTATTTATGTCCCGGATATTTATCCAACGATTCAACAAGCGGTAGATGCTGCTGAATCAGGAGAGACGATAATCGTAAGAGCTGGGAGCTATACGGAGAATGTGGTTGTGAACAAACCGCATTTAACGATTCGGTCTGAGAACGGAGCGGGGGCAACGATTGTTCAGGCTGCAAATTCAAATGATAAAGCTTTTGAAGTGACTGCGGATTATGTGTCTGTTAGTGGATTCACATTTAAAGGGGCGAATTACACAGAAAAAGCTGGAATATACCTTACTAATGCAAATTATTGTAATGTTTCGGATAATACTGCATATGCGAACTATGTTGGGATCTACTTATGGAAGTCCAACAATAACACGGTAATTAAAAATACTCTATGTAGTAATGACAATGCAGGCCTTCGATCATATCATTCAAGTGGTAATATCATTACCAAAAACAATGTATCCCGCAATTACTGGAACGGCATAGTTATTGATGGGGCCTATAATAGAGTATCGGATAACGCTGCATCGTCTAATAGCTACTCAGGCATCCTTGTCAGCACGGGTAGTAATAACATAATATGTAACAATGATATAAGGTCAAACAAATACTATGGCATCTGCTTCAGCCCATTGTGGGATTCGTGCAATAACATAATTTATCTTAACAGCTTTGTGGATAATAGTGCTAATTTCTATTCTAACAATGCAACTAATATCTGGAACTCCCTTTCAAAAATAACCTACACGTACAATGGCAATACGTACACAAGCCATTTAGGTAACTATTGGGATGATTACATCGGACCGGATGCAAACGATGATGGGATAGGTGATACTGCTTACAGCATAAATTCCGATAAGGACATTTATCCTTTATTAATGCCTGTGGAGAACTACATTAAAAAGCAAACAATAACTATCGACACTACGCCTCCTGAAGTGGCAATTATCTCGCCAGAAGAGGGAGTAACATATGAAATAACTGAAATAGCGCTGGAGGTAGCTGCAAACGAACCGATAGCAAAATGGAGCTACAACCTTAACGGCGCAGGACCATTCTCTTTCACGCCTAACATAACATTAACAGCTAGTGAAAGAGGGAACTCATTGGTAGTATATGCAGAAGACTTTGCGGGAAACATAGGAGTAGGTACCGTCAGCTTCAGGGTTTTTATAATAGCTCCAACCATCTCGAATGTAAAAGTAAGTCCAACATATGCACTTCCTGGTAATTCAATAATCATCTCCGCAGATGTATTTGATTCTTCTGGAGTAAGATTGGTCAATGCTTTCGCTACTAAAGGTGGAGAGGGCGTATGCACAATTTTCATGTTAGGACCCGGAGGAACAGGTGGATTTTATACGGGAACCTGGCGCACAATGATCTCCACAGAAGGAGGGATTTATAATATCACTATACGTGCAACAGACACAGAGGGAAACGAGGCATTAGCGAAGCCATGCAAAGTTGAGATAGCTAGTGTAGCAACAGGGTCTATCTCAGTCACTTCTGAACCATCAGGTGCCACAATAGAGTTAGAGTGTTTTGTTGGCCCGACAATAACAACACCCTACACAGTTACGGATGTTCCCGTAGGTACTCATACACTAAAACTCACTCTCGATGGCTATTGGGATTGGTCAACAAATGTGCACGTAATTGCGGGCACTACTTCATCAGTACATGCGACATTGGCTCCGATGGCGGTACAGCCTTCAACAACGCCTCAACCGTCTATTGGAAAAACGCATACGGGAGAAGATCTTTCGTCAATTCCAGCGCAATCGGGAATGATACCTGCAACTGAGCAGAAAGTGGAAGAAATAGGAGGTACACCATCAGGAGGGGTAACCGGAATAAATCTCTGGGCTCTTTACAATGGTGCCTGGACTAAGGATCCCGCAGCCATATATTATGGTGAGTGGACGTATATGCTGCTCTACCTTGATCAGGGGCAATCGGTTTTAATGGGGGTGACATATCCAAGTGGGTGGGTAGACACGAAAGATTGGGGATATTTGTCCCAGGGATACCACTATTACAGATGGATCGCCGATGCTGTAGGATGGCATAAGATTGTTGCTGATGGAAGCATAACTGAACAGAGTAACGAGATAGCCGTCTACGTATGGCCTATAGGAAACAAACCCCAAAGGAGGTAAAAGATGAAAAAGGACGTATTGGTTTGGTTGGTCGTATTAGCGATTATGATGTGCACATTATCGACTTCAATTTTTGTATTGAATGAGGGGATAGCAACCGTGAGTGGTAATTCTTATTCTGGTTTTAACCAAAAGGTCACCGCACTTCAAACCGATCAGGAAGTTAAATTCAACGGAACAGCAATTGAGTACTTCTCGTCTACTGGTTCACGTGGCTGGAACGTACGAGTAGATACGATTGTTAGCGGACCGTCTGAGCGGCAAGGTCATACGGTGACGGTCGCGCTATGGTCAGGAGATTCTGACGAGTTTCCATCCGGGCACATGGATTCTGAGATTGAACCAGGCGACAAAGTAGGCGTTTACGGGTTGTACGTAGATGATGATTATGTGACGCTTTCGGGGTCCGAGGAGTATTACATAACTAAAACATCTGTAAGCAATCAGCCATCGGTGACCGTACGCTATCCAAACGGCGGCGAATCCATATCAATTGGAACGCAAGTGCAGATAAGCGCACACGCAACCGATGATAATGCAGTAACTGGTGTATCCTTCTATTATTCATGTGATGGTGGTTCCAATTGGGATATATTAGGTGAAGGAGCTCGAATTTCAGGTACTGCTATAGGTGGAGTTTGGAATAGAACTTGGAGCACAAAAGGATTGAGTGCAGGCACGAATTATATGATAAAAGCAGTTGCGAATGATGGTACATCAACAAGCGAAGATCGGTCAGATAGTACGTTTTCGTTAGTTGGTACATTAACACCAGTAGAGGAATGGAACAGGACCTTTGGCGGTACCGGCGATGATTTTGCATTTGCAGTCCAGCAGACTTCTGATGGTGGTTACATCCTTGCTGGGGCAACAGAATCGTATGGTGCTGGTGACGCGGATTTCTGGCTAGTGAAAACCGATTCAAAGGGATGTGAGCAATGGAACAAGACCTTTGGTGGCATTAACTCCGATTCGGCAAACTCTGTCCATCAGACCTCTGATGGGGGCTATATCATTGCTGGTACTACGTACACGTACGGCGCGGGTGCCGGTGATTTTTGGTTAATTAAAACAGATTCCAACGGAAACAAGCAGTGGGACAAGATCTTTGGTGGTACTTCCTGGGAAGTAGCACATTCTGTCCAGCGGACTTCAGATGGAGGTTACATCCTTGCTGGTGAGACGGCAGGAGATGCTTGGCTGGTGAAGACTGATCCAAACGGAAATATGCAATGGGAGAAGACCTTTGGAGGTGCAGATTGGGATATAGCTCATTCCGTACAGCAGACCTCAGACGGAGGTTACATCCTTGCTGGGTCTACTAAATCATATGGTGACGATGGTGCTTGGGATGGCTGGCTGGTGAAGTCTGATCCAAACGGGAACCAGCAGTGGGTAAAGACCTTTGGAGGAATTGGCTATGGGACTGTAGAATCGGTCCGGCAGACTTCAGACGGAGGTTACATCCTTGCTGGCGAGACAGCTTCTGATTTTTGGCTGGTGAAGACAGAGTCTAATGGAAACAAGCAATGGGAGAGGACTTTTGGAGGCGCTTACTTGGACGGAGCAAAAGCAGTCCAACAGACGAGAGACGGCGGATATATCCTTGCAGGCTCAAGGTTGACCTACGGTGCGGGTTCATGGAATGGTTTGCTGGTGAGGACAGATTCCAACGGAAACGAGCTATGGGAGAAGACCTTTGGCGGACCTAGCGATGATTGGGTAAAACCGGTCCAGCAGACTTCAGATGGATGTTACATCCTTGCCGGCGGCACGGACTCGTACGGTGCGGGAGCCTCGGATTTCTGGCTGATAAAGGTAAAAGAAGGGGAAGCAGAGGCCTTAGGAGAAAATACAATCACAAACACCATCGGCATGGAGTTCGTGCTGATACCCGCAGGCAAGTTTGAGATGGGCTCGCCGTCAGATGAAGAGGGTAGGTATGAAAATGAAGGACCCGTCCATCATGTAAATATCGAAAAGGCGTTCTACATGGGCAGATATGAGGTCACGCAGAAGCAGTGGCGTGCGATCATGGGCGATAAACCTTCCCATTTCAAGGGCGATGATCTGCCGGTTGAGCAGGTTTCATGGGACGATGTGCAGGAATTTATCAAGAAACACAATGAGAAAGAAGGTATAGACAAGTATCGGCTGCCATCTGAGGCAGAATGGGAATATGCAGCGCGGGCTGGCACCACCACAAGATATTCATTCGGCGATTCAGGATCAAAACTTGGCGATTGTGCTTGGTATAATGCTAATTCGGGCGAAAAAACACATCCAGTCGGTCAGAAGAAGCCCAATTCATTGGGGCTTCATGACATGCACGGTAATGTCTGGGAATGGGTGCAAGATTGTTGGCATTTCGACTACAACGGCGCCCCCACTGACGGCAGTGCATGGGAAGGAGGTGGTGCCTCTCGGGTCTTCCGCGGCGGTTGCTGGGACCGCAGCGCCGGGTTCTGCCGGTCTGCTTACCGCTACCCCCGCGGCCCTCGCGACCGCTTCAACGCTCTCGGCTTTCGCCTTCTGAAGGAACAGTAGCCACTTACTACTTTACCACTTTACCACTTACATGCTATGTTACGAGGGCGTTGCCTGAAGGCGGTGCGTGTGAAGCCGCACAGTCGAAGGTGCAACGCCGATGACGCCCACCTCGAAGCGGGCACGAAAAATCCGCAGTAATAGATATGCCAAAAAATGCGTTACGAAATGCTAAAACCTGTTAAAAACGTTTATATTGGAATACGAAGAAAGAACGGTATTCTCTGACGCCGTAAAGCCCAATTTTTTGGCAGACATGGAGATACTGCGATGGATGAGCTAGTTCTTTCTTTTAACGAAAGAACGAATATACCTGGACGGTTGATCATCGCCCGACTGTAATGCCGCAGACAGAACCAATCAGGAAGACAGGAAAAAAATAGAGACGAAAGCTACAAATTAGAATCTTGACGTAAAGAATGCCTTACCAAAGAAATAATATATCATACGTTATTTACAACGAGAACATCCCCTAAAGTATGATACCCGGAAGTATGTTTGTAAATAGGGAACTGGATCTTGGTTTTTTGGATGAGAAACATAAATCAAACAAATCGGAATTAATAATCAGCTATGGTAGTAGACGGGTGGGTAAAACGCGGCTGCTGCAAGAGTTCGTTACTCACCAGAACGAGTTATCTGTATATTGAACCGCAGAATCTGCTTTTTTAGGTGTTTTAGGGTCACTCGCACTATTTCGCCATTTTGAATGTGATTGCAGAAGGTGCTTCAACGTCCTGTGAATAGTTTTCTGCGTAAATCTGTAGAATCTGTGTCTTTGTATGATAAATAAAAAAATATCAAAACTATTTGGGTAAACTATTTACTGGGTGTTCCCTAAAAAGATTTTTTAGTTTCTGTTTTCTCTTTCTCCGCATTAATCCGCTCCAGCAGCTTATCCGCAGGCTCCCAGTCAGGAGCGTTACGGGCTTCTTCTAGCTCCTTTTCTGAAAGCAGTTCACCCTCAAATGCTTTCTTCAAAATGCTCTGGCGCAGAGCTTCTGATTTTTGTAGTGATTCCGCTATGGTTGCTTCCATTTTGTCGCAGACTGATAAGCGGGTTTCGATTTCGCAGACGATTTGGTGTTGTTCTTGGATGGAACAAATAGGCATTATTAAACTTTTAATTTCACCAGAATTTATGTTATTTACGCCACTTGTAGATTTAGCTTTTGACTGTATTTGATTCCTTAAACAAATGGAGGATAAACAGTTTAACAAATATTTTGAATCAATAATACTTAAAGGTCTAAGCCTTATTAAATAGCCAGCGTAAAGAAACTCTTCATCTTGTTTGTGAATTAGAGCACATTTGCCCACTAAAGCAATACTACCATTAGACCTAATTGTTAATATATCTCCCCCCTTCAGTTTGTATATTTCATTTTCTTCGTCTGAAAAAGAAGCAAATTTTAAATCTTCTTTATCTATAATACCATTCCCGATATTAGGAATCCGTAAAACTGCTTTTCCAGTAACATCGTAAGAACATTTTTTTGATGTTCCATATTTGGGTTCTTCTATAATTTGTCCTAATCTACTCCATCCCCCTCCTCCCGGCAATTCCGGCAACTCCTTCAATTCCGCCTCACTCAAAGGCGGCAGTTCCTTCGGCTTCTTCGGTCTTGACGGTTTCTTCCCCGCTTTTCCTTTATCTTCCCAACCTTTTACAGCTTTTTCCCATTCATCCAGTTGTTTCTGATAATGCTTTTCCCGTTCTTCTTTAATTTGCAGAAGCAGTTCTTCGGCTGATGGTAAATCGGTCTGTTCTGCCCGCCACTTTCTGGTAAGTTCCCCCTCAAACGCCTTTTTCAAAACAGCCTGGCGGTAGATTTTAAGCTGTTTCTGCGCTTTTTTCAGGTTTGCTATGCCGTTGTCCAAGTCGCTGAGAAGCTTTTCGATTTTGGCGACTATGGCTCGTTGTTCGGGGAGAGGAGGGATTGGTATTTCTATCTTTGAAAGATTCTTTCTAGAAATACGTTTCCTAGTTGTACCACTTTTGTACTTATCTACTTCTACTCTGAATATTGGAGAATTGATAGAGTATAAAAGATACTTATTAAGAATATAATTAGTATTAGGTCTTACAATGCATACATCAACAGCCGTAACATATCTTTTGTTTCTATCAAAAGGGACTAGACAAGCTCTACCAAGCGGATCAGGCAATCGTGCAATTAGAATATCATTTTTTTCCAAATAAGTGCAATTAAGATCTTTGCTTGTTTTTAAAGTTAGAAATTTATGGGATTTGTCCTTAAAAACACCATCACCGATATCTGCTAACTGAATAAGACGTACTTCACCTTGCGGATCTTGATCTTTACTTTCTACCCAATCACCATCACAGAAAATACCACCATCTGAAATTAAATCATCAATCAAAGAGTATGTCCAATTAAATTTATATTCCATCCTACACCACCAACGCCGCATTCATTTCACTAATAACAGTATCCATTCCATCACCAAAGAGCTGCCACATCTTTCCACGTCCTCCATATGCATCAAACGGTGTGTAATCCAGATCATCCAGCTCAATATGAAAACTGGTAGCAATATGTTCTTTTATCATCCTCAGCCAGTTCATCTGCTCTTCATTAAACTTTAATGCACCTGCCTGCTTTTCAAACACCCAGTTCCGGAAATTCCTGTCCACTGTTTTATCATATGCTGTCAGTTGAGCATCAATACCAGCTACCCGGCGAATAAGAGAAACAAGAGCAACAAGCTCATTTTTCGGGCTTTTGCCGTTTACGGTTTCAAGTTGCTCGTATGCCTGCCATACCTGCAGCGGTGCAAGCAGGGGTTTATCGGCTTTCAATTTATCGAGAACATCTTTTATCATACTGAAAGTCAACTCTCGAAGTTTATACGGCTGATCATAGAATATCATAAGCGCAGTTATTTCGTCTTTATGCTCTTTTAGGTACTCGGAAAAGTCTTTTACCATTTCTCCTGCTTTATCTAGTGCATCCTTGCCCCATTCCACCTTTGTAACAACATCAATATTCACAGTATCAATAATCTGCTCATGAACCCTGCGGACATTTTCAATGTAGTCATTGAGATCACCGTTAAATGTCGAACTTGCGGTTTTGCTTAAGATTTCTTTTGCCTGCTCCAGAGCTTCCGTTTCTGTTACTTCTGGATTATCACGCTTTATCTCATCCGCTTTTTCTTCGATTTTATCAGGATCATAAGCATTCAAGAGGTCTTTGACAGTCTGATTTATGGTCTTACCTTTTGCCTTTTCTGTATATCTTTGCTTTTCTTTGTCCGTAAGTTGTTTTTCCAATCTCGAAAGGCGACTTGCAAGTGACATGAACAGGTCTTCATCCTGTGCGCCCATTGTTACTGCGTCCAGCAAATCCGAAAATGGTGTGGCACGTTTTCGCTCCAGAGGGCGGCTGTCTGTCTTGACCGATTTGGTAACGCCGACCGCATCAACAATGACAAAATGCGTCTTCGCTGATACTGTCGAAGGGGTGACTTTTCGCAGGTCGTCAAAGCCGAAGGTACGTGTACCGCGACCTTTCATCTGCTCGAAATAGTTTTTGCTTTTTACATCGCGCATAAATAGCAGACACTCAAGCGGCTTTACATCTGTACCTACAGAGATCATATCAACAGTGACCGCGATTCTAGGATTATAGGCGTTTCTGAACTGCGCGAGCAGTGATTTCGGGTCCTCTTCTGTTTTATATGTGACTTTCTTACAGAAGTCATTGCCTTCATTAAATTCCTCGCGGACTATCTGGATAATATCATCTGCATGGCTGTCGCTTTTGGCAAAGATAAGAGTCTTTGGGACTTCGGCTCTGCCCGGAAAGAGCTCCGGCAGTTTGTTTTTAAACGTACAGATGATATTCCTTATCTGACTGGGATTCACAACGTCTCTATCCAGATCCTTTTTTGTATATGCCACTTCCTCATCCAGTTGTGCCCACCGCCTCTTTCTGCTCAGCTTTTCGCGTTTATCTACATACTCCTTTGCTTTTAGTTTCGCGCCGTATTGTGATATTTCAGTCTCTATTGTGTACACATCGTATCCAACATTAACGCCATCAGCTACCGCTTCTTCATGTGAATATTCACTTACTATATTCTCATGGAAAAACCCGAAAGTCCTTTTATCCGGTGTGGCAGTTAACCCGATAAGAAAGGCATCGAAATAATCTAGCACTTGCTGCCACAGGTTGTATATGGAACGGTGACATTCATCTATAACAATAAAATCGAACTTTTCTATCGGTATCTGAGCATTATAAACAACCGGCATCGGCTCTTTTGGTTGCCATTCGTTCTCGTTCGGATTTCGCTCTTCTATCTCTTCAGCCAGGTCTTCTCCTTTTAATATAGAATAGAGCCGCTGGATCGTACTAATGCATACCTGACTGTCCGAAGCAATATAGTGAGAGCGCAACCGTTGCACATTGTACAGTTCCGTGAATTTACGGTTATCGTCAGAAGGCAGATATGTCATAAACTCCTGCTCTGCCTGTTCACCGAGGTTTTTGGTGTCAACCAGGAATAATATCCGTTTCGCATCGGCGAATTTAAGTAAACTGTAGATAAAGGTAATTGCAGTGTATGTTTTACCGGCACCAGGAGCCATCTGTATCAAAGCTCGTGGCTTGTTCGCCTTGAATGATTTTTCAAGGTTATTTATCGCCGTTATCTGGCAGTCTCTCAAACCCGCTTCTGGCAGTGCAGGTATATCCAACAGTCTTGCTCTTAATGATTTGGTATCATTCAGCCATGCCACGTACGTTTCCGGTCTATGAAAAGAGAATACCGGTCTTGAACGCGGATGTGGATCTCGGCAATCGGTAAAGTTGGTTATAATACCTGTACTTGCATAAACCAATGGTAGCGGGTCGTTGTCCAGGTATTTGAGTTTGCTTTTTGCATACCCTTCCGTCTGGCTTTCATGAATTGTAAGTCGGTACCCCTCATCTTCTCGTTTCGCCTCTAAAATCCCTACTGGTTTCCGGTCTACAAATAACACGTAGTCCGCAGGCCCCGCATCAGTCTGATATTCGCGGACTGCAACACCAACGCTCTCGGTCCAGTCAATTTTATTCTTATCCTGTACTGCCCATCCGGCGGCATGGAGCTGTTTATCAATATTGTCTCTTGCTATCTGTTCAGGGGATTGGTTTACATAATCCGCCATAATATCCCGTATCGGTTTTTCACTATATAATTATAACTTAGCATGGACGGCGAGTTTCAAATTAGTCATATAATTAGAAATCCGCCTGGCTTGTTGAAGTTAATGTATAAAAGCATCAGATTCTTTATCGTAGGATGTCCAAATCCTTAAATACTGGACTCCCAACAACTTTGGTACAAGAGTCAATATATTTTTTATGAATATTTCATCTTACACGCTGTCTATATCCTATTTATAAATCCCATAATGCCTTAACATTATCTACCGAGCACCTGCCTAGATTCAGTTTTTGAATAGCCTCGATACGTTTTCGGTCAAGTTCAGATAAGCTCGAAAGTGCAGGCGCAATATCGGAATAATCCCAATGTGAATTTTGTAGCGTGAAATCATTGATGAATGAATGAACAAATTTTCTGGCTTTTTCATATCCTTCGATTATCATAATAAATGTTATTCGCATGACTTCCATGCCCTGCCTTTCTTCCTGCGAGGAACATAATTCTATCGTCTTTTCAATCGATTTCCTTGCATCTCCGAACTTGCCCAGTGCAATGAGTAGTTCCGAGTAATTCGATCTCAAAGATAGATTTTTTGGGAATAGCTCTATGGCTTCTTCAAATGTTTGTTTGGCTTTTTCCATCTTATTGATTCTCCAAAACAGTATACCTTTTCCATTCCATGGATATGCATACTTCGGATCGAGTTCTATTGCCTTGTCGTATGCTTTGATGGCTTCTTCCTTCTCCCCTAACTCACTGAGAGCAGCACCTTTTCCATGCCATGGATATGCATACTTCGGATCGAGTTCTATTGCCTTGTCGTATGCTTTGATGGCTTCTTCCTGCTTCCCTAACTCACTGAGAGCATTACCTTTTCCATTCCATGGATATGCATACTTCGGATCGAGTTCTATTGCCTTGTCGTATGCTTTGAGGGCTTCTTCCTGCTTCCCTAACTCTCTGAGAGCATTTCCTTTTCCATGCCAGGGATATGCAAACTTCGGATCGAGTTCTATTGCCTTGTCGTATGCTTTGATGGCTTCTTCCTGCTTCCCTAACTCACGGAGAGCATTTCCTTTTCCATTCCATGGATATGCAAATTTCGGATCGAGTTCTATTGCCTTGTCGTATGCAACTAATGCATAATCAAATATTTTCAAATTATTAAGATTCTCACCCAAGTTATGCAACTGTTCTCCATTTGGGACTAAGTCAACAATATCAGAGAACGCTTTATTTTCTGCTTTGTTTTCACCTGATTGTGCAATCGCAATTCCAAAATTGATGATAACCTTACCAAAGAGCCATTCGTTTGGTGCATTATCTTTTTGCTGGACGAGTTCTTTCCAATATTCCGTGAGCGATGGATTTTCTCGTGCTAAGTAACTTAGAATATGAAAGTTCATGAATTCATCACGACATCGTAATACTAGTTCAACGAATGCATTCAGAAGCGTTTTACTCATAACTGTTCGTGTACTGAAAAAGTAGGGAATGGAACTGCAGGCTTTTTCCGAATCTGTCTCGAAAAATGTTCTTAGTATACTTGAACAAGTATTCACTATGGAATCATAAGTTCTATATTTTTCTAATATTTTCCTCGATTCATCATTAAGATGAATGCCGGTGATTCCCAACCAACGTTCTTCCTTTTTCATTATGGGATGCAAGCCAATTTCAATTTTTCCTTCTTTAGCCATTTGATCTATGTAATCCATTTCTTCATTTTCAAAAACCGATATTATATTGTTCGCAATGTCCTTGAAAATCCCATGGAACTTATAGGCTAAACAATAAATATTGTATTCCCATGAATTCAGAGTACGATAGATTTTATCATACCTGGAAGAAGTCCTTTTAAGATTGTCTTTGACAATGCCTTTAACCTCCTCATCAGTCAATTTCATTTCTTTTCCTTGTAGCGCAACATATAACTGACTAAATGAATCTGTCTCAATTTCATCTTCTTCAAGCACCAGCTCCCAAAATTTTGACTGCTCTTTTTCATCTGAGAAAAACTCCTCAAATTTTGGTCTGAATTTTTTAATATCGGTCCCTTTAAGTAGTTCTGGTAACTTATGAATCTCAAAATTTTCTTCAATGGCTTTCTTCCATGTTTCAGTGAATTGGAATTCTTCCCATGTCCTCCCGGCACCCCACACAACATGATGATTATTTCTGAGCGATCGTATAAGTTCCTTCAATGGCTCTGGGTCTGGTATGTTTGAAGGTATATGTTCCATACGGTCAAATATGCATATGAAGTCCTCATCTTCCACATAATAGTATTTCCTCAGATGTTCGATTAATTCGTCATAGGTCGGTATTTTCTTATCGATCAGGATTACATAAGATCGGATGCCATTCCTATTTTTAAATAACTCCCATGAAGCAACATTCAGAAGTGTTGATTTCCCGGTGTTAGCAGGAGAAATCAAGTAATAAGGTTTTGCGTATTCTTTGTAAACAAGGTCCAAAAATTCTTGAGTTTTACTGGTATTCACAAAGCAGCTTTGAATTTCAGAATAATTTGTTAGTTCACCTGTTTTCAATTTATCTTTTTTCTCATCCGGAGGACACCACCCAACATTTTCGCGTATCGACCATCCTGAAGGTTCTTCCTCTTCTTTTGGTCTGAAAATGCGCTCAGGGGCATTTGCGTTCTTTTCGTCATCAATAAAAATGGGATCACTTAGAGCGAATTTGTAGGATTCTGGGAAATCAAGATATGAAGGACTGGTTTCACCAGCCACAGATTCTATTTCTGATTTGATATCTTGGGAAACTTGTAATAATATTGAAACCATGTCCCTTTTATGTATACCACCTTCTGGGGATTTAGATCTGGAGAATCTGATTTCAATCAACCCACCTTTATCCATGTTGGGAACGATGCTGGTAATTGGGAAGTGTTGATTCCAGAAGACCTTGCTCAAATATGGCATAGATTCCTTGTTTCTTTCATAAATGAAGAATGGGGCTCTTGTGTTGTCAAGATCTAGGCCATCAGCAATCCTGAAAACTGCAGCTAAAAACCGTAGGAAAACCCTATTATCCTTCCCATCGCGATCAAAATATTCGTCGACCTCTTTGATCTTCTCTTTTCGTCTGTGGTATTTGATAATACTACGAATCGCCTGCTTGTCCTTAGTAGTTAATCTAAATCTGCCTGGAAGTGCTTCCCCTTCTAAATATGTTGGAGCAAACTTTTCTTCGAAGTAAACAACACTGCTATTATGATGTTCTTCTCTGGCTTTCAAGGTGTCGTCGCCATAGGGGTGTTCAATCATACCAATGTCGTGTAGCCAAACAGCAGACAAGATGTAAAAGAGTTCATAAGAATTCAAATTAGCCTTGTCAAGAAGGTAGTTCAACTTTTTAAGGACATTTTCACAATGAGTATAGCCGTGTAGGGTATAGTAGTCAACAACTGAATCCCAGGGATTGAGGTTTTTTCTCATTTCATAATTCTTCAGAACGATGCTCATGCCGTCTTTGATTTTCAGATACACCCCAAATATATCATCATTCTTTTCTTTTAATTGTGTCTCTAATATTGTCAGTGTCATCTTCTTACCATCCTTCTCTTATTACACGCCCAATTATTAATTTCGTCTATGATTATATATAACACAG